>JAOZLI010000147.1:0-4394 GCA_029934915.1 Desulfocapsa sp.
ACATAACTTGCCGGATCTTTCAGGCCTGCATCAAGAAATCCCTGTAAGCGTAACCGGCAGGCATCGCACCTGCCACAGGCCTTGCTACCCATCGGATCGTAACAGCTGTGTGTTTCTGCGTAATTTACGCCAAGGGATAAGCCCTTTGTTATTATTTCCGCTTTGCTCATCTGGAGTAGAGGGGCCTGAATTGTAAATCCCTCCCCACCGCTTACACCTGCTTTTGTACCCAGGTTTGCCATTACACTGAAGGCGTTGAGAAATTCAGGTCTGCAATCGGGATAGCCGGAATAATCAACTGCATTCACTCCAATAAAGATATCGTTTGCACCGAGCACTTCTGCCCAGGCAACAGCATGGGAAAGAAATATCGTGTTGCGTGCGGGGACGTAGGTGACGGGGATTTCGTCACTGTTGATTTCTTCGCCCTTGGGAACGTCAATATCATCGGTGAGAGCGGATCCACCGATTTTGTCAAGATCCAGATTCAGAATAAGGTGCCTGGCGACTTTATTTCGTTTTGCGCATTGAATCGCCTTTTCAAGTTCTACGGTTTGTTTTTGCCCGTATCGAAAGCTTAGGCAATAACAACTATATCCAGCATCTTGTGCGATGGCCAGAACTGTTGTTGAGTCCAGGCCGCCGCTGAAAAGAATGACCGCTTTTTTGCTGTGTGATGATTTCATGTAAGTTCACTGTTTTCGAGAAAAATGGGAACAGGTTTTGTTATTTCTATGGATTCCGGTGTGACTTCTGCCTGGTAGGCAATAATCTGAACGCCCTTCTTGGCTACTTTTGCAAGTGTCTCTGCGTATAAAGGATCAATATGGGCTGCTGGTCTGAATTTGTCATTATCTGTTCGCTGAATACAAAAAAAGAGCACCCCTTTGTGGCCCTGCTTAACAAGAGAGGCCAGTTCGTTAAGATGTTTGGTGCCTCGAGCAGTTACCGCATCGGGAAAAGTGGCCCAGCCATCTTCCACCAGTGAACAGTTTTTGATCTCCACATAGATTTTTGTGTCTTTCCGTTCAAGGAGTAAGTCAAGCCTGCTGGATTTGGAGACCGTTACTTCACGGGTAAGCCTTTCAATTCCCTGTAATTCACGCACTCGTCCATCCATGATGGCTTCGGCTACAATTCCATTGGTGAGCATGGTGTTAATGCCGATCCACGTTTCGCCTTCCTGTACCATCTCCAGTGTTTGTGCATATTTTCGTTTGAGATTGGGAGAAGTGGAAAGCATCACCTTGCTGCCGGGGGTGGAGCATCCTCGCATGGATCCGGTGTTTGGGCAGTATACAGTGATTTCCTTGCCTTCGTCGGTGGTGACGTCGGCAAGAAATCGTTTGTAGCGTTTAATCAGAGTTGCTGCTTGTAATGGGGCTGGAAAGATCATTGTTCAAAAAGAGTTAAATTTCATATCAATAATAGTTAAACTTTGAAGAATTATTTGATATACAGTATAAGGAATACACTTTGAAAGGGAAAGGCTAAACTGACTTTCCCGTTGTGTTCAATTCTAATTTTTACAGGAGAAGCATTGTCATGATATTAGGGCTTAATGGCATGGGACGGATAGGAAAGCTTTCTTTATGGCATCACGTTTCGAGAAAGCATTTTTCAAAAATTGTGGTCAATGTTGGTCGGGAAATCGGCCAGGGATTAAATGACCTTGCTGCATCTGTAGAACGGGATTCATCTTACGGGCGCCTCGGCACCTATCTTCACGGCCATAAAGGCGGAAGGGTGATTGAAGAATTGAATGAAGAAGCGGGAACCATGGTTATTAATGGTGTGCCCGTAAAATTTCTTCGTACTGCTCGAAATCCAAAAGATATCGCCTGGCAGGAAAATAATGTAAAACTGGTGGCCGATACGACCGGTGCATTTACTGACCCTACAGCCGATGCAGAGGGCGGCTGGGGCTCGCTTCGTGGTCACTTGCAGGCGGGTGCCGAAAAAGTATTGTTGTCTGCTCCTTTTAAGATCAAATCCAAAGGCTTGGATATGCCGGATGATGCTATAACAACTGTTATGGGTATCAATGAAGAGGATTATGAAGCATCAAAACATGCTTTAATCTCTGCGGCATCCTGTACCACCACCTGTCTTTCCTATATGATCAAGCCAATTATGGAATCCATTGGTGCTGAGAATTTCCTAAGTGCCTCCATGGTGACTGTACATGCGGCCACGGGAAGTCAAAAGGTTCTGGATAGCCTCCCCAAAACTGGCGCTGCAGACCTTCGTAAAAATCGTTCGATCCTGAATAATATTATTCTCACCACCACTGGTGCAGCCAAAGCATTGGTGTTGGTAATCCCTGAGATGAAATCCATCGGATTTATCGCAGAATCCGTACGGGTTCCGACTTCAACGGGTTCTCTGATTGTTCTTGTCTTGAATATTCAGGATGATCTGGATTCTCCTTTAAAAAGAGATCGAATCAATTCTATCTACAAGGAATATGCTGTAAATAGTCCTTATCTGGAGTACAGCGAAGCGCAAAATGTTTCTTCTGATATTATCGGGGTGCCAGAGGCGGCAGCGGTTATTGAGAGTACAGAAACTCATACCCGTACGGCATCTATTCCGGTAAATCTGGATAAGTTGACGAGCTGTTCCGTTGATGCCGGTGCCGATCATATTCTGAATGTTCCGATAACGCAGGCTGTAATTTATGGCTGGTATGACAATGAACTTGGAAGTTATACCAATATGTTTGGTGATCTTACCGTTGAAGTTGCAGATACCATGCTGTAAGCCATGCTGATCCGGCCAATGACTGCCGGTGATTTTTCTGCTGCGGTTGTTGTTGATGCTGAGTTCGCATCACCTTGGACAGTGCAGCAGATAGCTGCAGAGTATAAACGAGAAATAGCGTGTACTCTTGTAGCAGAAAACACTTCGCGAAAAATTGTGGGGTGGTGTTGTGGCTTTTGTATTGGTCCTGATGCTGAGTTGCTGAAAATTTCAGTGAGTAGCCAATGGCAAAAACAGGGTGTCGCAACGGCTCTGTTGCAGGAATTATGTCATCTTTTTATCGATACCGGAGGAGAGCGTGTATTGCTCGAAGTGCGATCGCAGAATGATGCAGCGCTACATCTGTATTTGCAATCCGGTTGGAAAAAACAAGGCGTACGAAAGAATTACTATAAAAAGCCTGTGGACGATGCAATTCTTCTGGTTCGCAGTCTGATAGAATAACAGGAACAATATGAATACAATTCGTGATCTTGAGCTGAAAGGAAAGCGAGTACTGGTTCGGGTGGATTTTAATGTCCCCATGGATGATAAGAAAAATATCACCGACGATATTCGCATACGCAGAGCCCTTCCAACAATCCAGCATATTCTTGAAGAGGACGGTAAGCTGATTCTCTGTTCTCATATGGGGCGACCTAAAGGGCAGCGGAATGAAGAGTTTAGTCTGGCTCCCGTAGCAGCGCATCTTGCAAAAATTCTTGATCGTGAGGTAACTCTTGCTCCTGATTGTATTGGAGCAGAGTCTGAGGCGATGGTTGCAGCAATGCAGGCAGGTGATGTGGTGATGCTCGAAAATCTTCGTTTTTACAATGAAGAGACAGACAACGATCCCAATTTCGCCGCAAAGATTGCTCGTATGGCAGATGTATATATAAATGATGCCTTTGCCGTCTCTCATCGTGCCCATGCTTCTGTGGTCGGCATTCCTGCAAATGTTGCCGAAAAGGCTGCAGGGAATCTTCTGCAGACCGAGATGGATTTTTTTCATAAAGCCATGGATGTTCCTGTTCGGCCTCTGGTTGCTTTGGTGGGAGGAGCAAAAGTCTCTTCTAAGTTGGGAGCTCTTGAAAATATGTTGGATAAAGTGGATAGCATGATTATTGGTGGTGCTATGGCCAACACTTTTCTAAAGAGTCAGGGCGTTGATATGGGGGCATCAAAAACAGAAGACGATCTTCTTGATACTGCCCGGGAGTTTGTCGGGAAAGCCGAAGCAAAAGGTGTGAAAATCTATTTGCCGGTTGATTTTGTAGCGGCCGATCGCTTTGCCGCTGATGCGGTATGTAAAAATGTTACATTTCGTGATGTTCCTGAAAATTGGATGGCCCTCGATATTGGCCCCGCTAGTACAATCTATTTTCAGGAAGCCTTAACTGATGCCAGAACAATAGTCTGGAATGGTCCAATGGGTGCCTTTGAAATGGATGCCTTTGCACGAGGCACCATGGCTATGTGTCAGTCTGTTGCCTCTTCCCACGCATTATCCATAACAGGTGGCGGAGATTCCAATGCCGCGGTTAAAAAATCCGGGGAATCCGCTAACATTTCTTATATGTCAACGGGAGGCGGGGCTTTTCTTACGCTTATGGAAGGAAAAACTTTGCCTGGCGTTGAAGCTCTTAGGTAAG
>JAOZLI010000147.1:4494-6946 GCA_029934915.1 Desulfocapsa sp.
TAAGGAGATAAATTAAATGCGTAGACCATTGATTGCCGGAAACTGGAAGATGCACACTAACATACTTGAAGCGTATCTCCTGGTTTCTGAGATAGGTAAATGTGCTGCTGGGTTGGATGATCGTGATGTACTGCTGGCTCCACCTAATGTTGCTCTAAGTTCAGTTTCCAGGGTTTTGCAGGACAGTGATGTTCTCCTTGCCTCTCAAAATGTTTGCTGGGCTGAAAAAGGAGCCTTTACAGGTGAAATTTCCCCCACCATGGTTAAGGCGGTTGGAGGAGTAGCCTCTATCATCGGTCATTCCGAGAGGCGCCAGATATTTCATGAAGATGATGAAATGATCAATAAACGTGTTCTAGGAGCATTGAAGTTTGGTTTGATGGCCATTTTTTGCATTGGGGAGACTCTGGAAGAACGAGAAAGTGAAAACACGTTTGAGGTTCTGGAAAGTCAGATAAGGCAAGGTCTTGCAGGTGTGAGCTCTGAAGACATGCAGAAAACGGTTGTTGCCTATGAGCCTGTCTGGGCCATTGGTACAGGAAAAACAGCGACTAAAGAGCAGGCCCAGGAAGTTCATGCTTTCATACGAAAACTTTTAGCGGAAATGTACGAAAAAGATGTTGCCGAGTCCGTCAGGATATTGTATGGTGGCTCGGTAAACGCCGAAAACGTTGATGAACTCATGGCGCAGCCTGATATTGATGGCGCCTTGGTTGGTGGTGCAGCATTGAAAGCTGACTCGTTTTGTCGCATTATAAATTTTAATTGAGACCTGTTAATTAATGACTACTATACTGACAGTCGGTCATATTGCTGTTTGCCTTTTTTTGGTAATCATCGTTCTGCTTCAGCACGGTAAAGGTGCTGATGCGGGTGCTGCATTTGGTGGTGGCGGTTCAAGCCAATCACTTTTTGGCTCAGAAGGACCTGTTCCGCTGCTCAATAAAATAACGACCATGGCAGCAATAGTTTTTATGGTAACTTCTGTCAGCTTGGCGTATGTTTCCTCAACATCCAGTACCGGATCAGTGATGAGCTCAGCTGTAACAGCACCGGCAGTAAACACAGAGCAGGTGATTCCTGCTGACCCAAAAGTTATTCCAATGCCTACAGAAGAGTCATTGGAAGAGATTGCACCTATTCCTGAGGTTCCAGAAACCAAGGAGTAGTAATATAGAAACACACAATTGTGTGCCGAAGTGGTGGAACTGGTAGACACGCTGTCTTGAGGGGGCAGTGATCTTCGATCGTGCGAGTTCGATTCTCGCCTTCGGCACCATTAACAACAAAGCCGTAAGTCGCTTGTATAAAGCGATTTACGGCTTTTTTGCGTTTAGGGGAAGTTGGCTACGTTTATCACTGTTTAGCATTGAATTGCACTGTTTGCTAAGTTGCAAATACTGTAACGCATCTAACGTGATGATAATACAAGTAAAAACAATCTTTATGTGGCGTTCATTCTTTCAAAGAGGTGGTTATATGTTTCTTGGCCACAAAGAAGGATTTCACATTTTCTGAAAGATTTTATTTGATATCAGTCGGATAGGAGTGTTCCGTCGAACAAGAATGTAAACTCGCTAAGTCTATTTTATGAGTTTTCTTTGCGCCACGATCCCGGTGCCGACCATTCCCTAGCAAACTTTTTTTTGGTGGCGAGCGTTGCAGCAATTGGCGTAAGAAAGTCACTTAGGTGAGCCACTATTTCTTCGAATTCAGAGGGAATATAATCTTTCCCCAGTCTTTTCCGAAACGCTGTCCATTGAACTTGCTTTTCCAAAATAAAAGCTGGCGAAAAGGCTTCTATCGTTTCCGGGATAGGGCAGTGGCGTTGCTTAAAAGTGAGTCGGATTGCTTCAGCCAAATCAGAACCTACAAAATCAAAACCTCGTGATAGTATCCAAACGTCATAGAAATCTTTCATTCTGCTATTCAGAAAACCCAGTTTTACCATTGCTTCAAATTTTTCAGCTATTGCACTTTCTCGAGTGTAGCAGTACAGCTCTGGTGCTGGAAAATCCAATATGGTTGGCAAGGAAGCCTCTTCGGGGGCAGGATAAACTATATCTCCAAACCCAACGTCAATTTGAATAACCACCTTTGCGGAATCCAGCGAACCTCTGAACCGGATCCTTATTCCTTCATAAGCTGCATCTTCAGTGATGGGTTCTGCATGTAAAGAATCAGGGTCAAAGACCATCCCGTCTTTATCAACCTTTACAGCCAGAATGTCACTGATCAAAGGGAGGATATCCGCTTCCTCGTTACTTGTTTTGCCCAGCATATCGATATCCATGGTGGCCCGGAATTCGGAAGTTTCCCACACCTTTAGCAACAACGCGCCTTTGAGGATAAAGCGATGAGCCGAATTGGAACAGGACAATCTGTACAGAAATCGTTCCATGGCATAATACTGCAGCAATTCGTTGAAGGATCTGTTGTCACTTCTTGCTTT
>JAOZLI010000407.1 GCA_029934915.1 Desulfocapsa sp.
CGTTTTTGTGTTTGAAACATTCAAACTGTCCTACAACTTCTTACTTCTTATCCAACTCTTTTTTACCACTGATAAGGTCTTCCACCACAGAAGGATCGGCAAGAGTTGAAGTGTCCCCAAAATTTTCAAAATCATTGGCGGCAATCTTACGAAGGACACGACGCATAATTTTACCACTTCTAGTTTTTGGCAGGCCTGGCGCATATTGAATAGCATCAGGTGTAGCTATGGGGCCAATCTCTTTACGAACGTGTGTTCTCAGCTCTGCGAGCAATTCAGGGGTATGTTCTACACCGGTATTAGGGGTAACAAAGGCATACACGGCCTGTCCCTTGATAGCATGCGGCATACCAACAACTGCAGCTTCTGCAATTTGCGGATGAGAAACAAGTGCTGATTCGATTTCAGCAGTACCAAGACGATGACCGGAGACATTAACAACATCATCAAGACGTCCCATGATCCAGAAATAACCATCTTCATCTTTTCTTGCACCATCTTCAGCATCGTAGGTGTTATCGTAACGGCTGAAGTACGCACTCTTATAGCGCGCCGGATCACCAAATACACCACGAAGCATTCCTGGCCATGGCTTACGGATAACAAGATGACCACCTTCATTAGGCGCTGCTTCCTCGCCCTCTTCGTTGAAGATTGCTACATCAATACCGGGAAGCGGCAAGGTTGCAGAACCAGGCTTCAGATCAGTTGCGTATGGCATGGGAGAAATCATGATGCCACCGGTCTCAGTTTGCCACCAGGTATCAACGATGGGAAGCTTCTCTTTACCAATGTTCACATGATACCACATCCAGGCCTCTGGATTAATAGGCTCACCAACAGAACCAAGAATACGAAGACTGGAGAGATCATAACGCTTGGTTGGGCCATCACCATCACGCATTAATGCACGAATAACAGTGGGTGCAGTATAGAAAGTGTTTACCTGGAACTTCTCAACAATTTTCCAGAAACGATCTGGTCCCGGATAGGTTGGTACTCCTTCAAACATAACAGAAGTTGCACCAAGCCCAAGAGGTCCGTAAAGAATGTAGGAGTGACCGGTTACCCAGCCAATATCTGCAGTACACCAGTAGACATCGTCATCTTTCATATCAAAGACATACTGACAGGTGTGCATGGCGTAGGTGAGATACCCGGCAGTGGTATGAACAACACCTTTTGGCTTGCCTGTGGAGCCAGAAGTATAAAGAATAAAAAGAATATCCTCAGCATCCATGGACTCAGGCTCACAGGTTGAGGCAATTCCCTCGGCTGTAACTTCGTCATGCCACCAGCTGTCACGTCCATCGGTCATGGGGACATCATTTCCACCGCGTTTGACAACAACACAGTTTTCAATGGTATCACATTCAGCGAGAGCTTCATCCGCATTTGGTTTCAAGGGAATGGTCTTGCCAGCGCGAAGAACCGCGTCAGCAGTAACAAGAACCTTAGCCTCACAATCCTGAATACGACTCGCCAGAGCAACGGAAGAAAAACCGGCAAAAACGACCGAATGCATGGCTCCTATTCGTGCACAGGCCAGGAGCGAAATAGCTAACTCCGGAATCATTGGAAGGTAAATAGCAACACGGTCACCTTTCTTCACGCCCTTTTTCTTCAGGACATTGGCAAAACGACACACTTCAGTGTGCAACATCTGATAGGTATAAACCTTTACATCTTCCTCAGGTTCACCCTGCCAGATAAGAGCAGCTTTATTACGACGGCCATTTTCAAGGTGACGATCAAGGCAGTTATAGGACACGTTCATCTTTCCGCCTTTGAACCAGCTAAACTCTGGCTTGTCAAAATCAGCCTCAAGTACGGTGTCCCACTTCTTATCCCAGGTTACAAGTTCCTCGGCACGATCTGCCCAATAGCCCTCGGGATCGTCCATAGATCGCTTATACTCAGCGTTATAATCGTCCATACTTTTGACATGTGCAGTATCACGTCCCTCAGCAGGGGGCTGAAAAGTACGGCCTTCACTCAATAAACTTTCTATTTTATCGTCACTTGAACTCATG
>JAOZLI010000148.1 GCA_029934915.1 Desulfocapsa sp.
TCCGGTTGCAAGAGCTTATTCATAACGCATCCCTCTGCGATATTCAGCTGAAAGAAATTATCTTCAGTTAAGCCCTGATTAAGAACAAGTTTATCATCCTGAATACTTAGTGCATGGACAGGATGATCTTCACAAAGCGGACAACGATACACCCGGCCATTGGGAAAGATAAAGAAATTCTCTGCCACAACACCAGCACACTCAAAGACTTCATCTTCTTCGAGGAAAACCTTGGGAAAGGTCACATGGATACCCGCTTCTGCCGCCTGCGCTGCCACAGCCGGAACCATGGCTAACCATTCTTCCGGGCTTACCTGCCAATCCAACCCATCTTCATTTTCCGTTGCGGAATTACCACGTAAGCCGATAACCTGAATAAAAAACCGCTTCACCCCAATCTCAGTGAGTAGCGGAATCATACGATGCAGATGTTTAATATTCAGATTCGACACCGTATAAATCACCGAAACATTATAGCCCGCCGCCACCGCTTTTCGCATATTTCCGGTGCATATTTCATAAACACCTTCGCCCCGTATAGGATCATTGACCTCAGCATCGGGGCCATCAAGACTGAAACTTAAATAATCCAGCTGTTCCGGGCTTGATTTTTCCAGCAAATCATGAAAAAGGTAGCCATTGGAATCCACTGTCACATCATAACCCAGTTCTTTGGCCTTAGTTATGCCATGGACCAGATCCGGATGCATGGTTGGCTCACCGCCTAGAAAGATGACATTTGATTTCTTGGTAGAATCTGCAAATAGCTCCAGCCATTTTTCCATGGTTTCCCGTGGCAATGTTTCTGTTCCGTGCTGTGCTTTATTGATATAACAATGCCGACAGGAAAGATTACAGGCGGTTAAGATATGAAAAAATATATTGCGTTCTCCGCTTTGGAAACCGACTGTTTTTGCTTTTGAGATCATAGATATTGGGGACCTTTGCCCATGTTGTAAGTACATGATCGCTCGCAGGGGCGAGCTCCTACATTTTTAATACACGCTACGATTGAAGAGCTCGTAAAAAGTCATGTTGAGAGCGACGTCAGGAAATTTTCCGATCAGCCGGAAAGTTTTTGTGGCTATAAAATTACAAATGTTTGAGGGGTTTACCCCCGAGTTTTTTGTAATTTAGCCACCAAAATTTGGAGGCAGGAAACTTTCCGTGAAGCGAACGAGATGACTTTTTACGAGCTTATCAAAGTTTCACAATTAGATCGACTTTACTGGCTCAAAGTATAACTGGCAAGAAGTGAATCCTTCCAATAATTATTTTCAGGATTTGCAAAGAATTTTTTAAACAGATCAAGACTTTCTGCCCGAAGAACATGGTCCACAATATCAACAACCATCACCTCATAGAGTGGGTTGAGTTGTGCCAGAGGCAAATTAGTCCCTCCACCCATCACATCCTCGTAGGCAAAAACAATATTCCGAATACCATTTAAAATCATGGTGGAGTAGCACATCAAACAGGGTTCCATAGTGGAGTAGACGGTTATTTCCTCCATGGGGATATCGGATTCCCGAGCTAAAAAACTGCGCAGAGCAACAATTTCCGCATGGTCAATCTCATTAACAACCTCTTTTTGTTCCTGGCTGTTTTCACGCTTTCCAGTAGCAAGAATTCTATCATCGTGAACCAGAATGGCCCCCACCGGAAACTCGTCCTGCGCAAGAGCTTCCCTGGCCTGTTCCAAGGCAATCCGCATAAATTTTTCGTGTGTTTTTCGTTCTGCTTCTTTCATAACAAATCAGTCTTTTAACTTCATGTTCTTCATGCCCTTCATGGTAAATCAGTTTTTTTGCGAGCTTGTTATAATTTGCGTCCAAACCGCAACACTGCTTGGGCCAGCGGAATACCGGTCTGCTCCTGCACAAAATCATGCCCCTTATCCTTAAATGGCAAATAGATTAGTTCAGTCCCCATGGAGTGAAAACGAACAATCGGGAGTTTGGGCAAGAGCTTTCTCTTACTTACTGCTGCTTCGGCAAGTACACTCTTCAAGGCTTGCAACGCCTCTATTCTTTTCAGTGTTACCGGATGCATCCGTTTCGGCATTTGCTGCTCACTTTGCGGCAGCCGTTCCTGGCTCAAAGTCATGTTTTTGCCAAGCCGCAGAAAGGTACTGGGCCGAAGTTTAAACGCTGGCAGGAAAAAGTGTAACGCCAGCTCTTTGTGTCGTTGCTGAATAACTAATGGTTGATTCGTTATCCTCAGGAAATCGGCAAATGTTTGCATTTCAATTCCATCTGCACGAACAGAAAGTTTCCAAAAAGGAAGATAATACATCCCTTTATTATTGCTGACAACAGCGTTCCAGGAAATGGACTGAAACCCGTTTTTCGTTTCTTCCCAACAGGATTGACAGTTATAACAGGACAAAATCAAACTGTCATGTGCGCCGCTGAGTGTATCGCCGCAACGGGGACAGAGAGTTGCTAAAAAATGAGGTGACCATACTGCCTTATAATGCATGGACTGCGCTCGCATTTCCCCTACCAGTGTTTCTTTGCCAAGGGCAGTATTGGTCACGGCATCATACAGGAGATCATTTTGCAAATAAAGAGGAAGGTAAATACAACTTACCGTCTCACCGATATAAGCACGATGATAAAACGGTGCATCAATATCTTCAGAAGCTATAACTGTGAGTTGTGCTGCTCGTTCAAGAAGGGTTTTAGCTTTAATGGTCTGACGTAAAAAATGTCCCTCCACCGCATCTGTGACCAGAGAAACAGGCATGGCCTGCGGTCGAAGGCCTAAGGATGGAGGCAAAACAGTCCCGCTCGTTCCCAACTGCGTGGTATCAACTACCTTGTGTTTAAGATATTTCCCCTTGCAGTAGTAGATATTCCCCTTAAACCGCAAATAAGGTGCATACAGCATATTCCTTCGCAGAATGTGATCAGGTGCCTTATCGGGGAGCACAAAGCGAAGCGCCCCCCTTGTGACCATAAAATTCTGCACATCACAGTAAGGGCAGCGAATAAGCCGATCGGCCTCACTCAGTTCAATGTCTGCTCCACAGGAGGGGCAGTTCTGGTGGATTGTAAGATCCATCTAAACTCGCTTACAGCCTTTCACCGCACTGATTGCAAAACATTGCGCCAGGGATATTCTCGCTGTGACACTTCGGACATACACTTAACTGTGGTTTTTCACTGGTGGCGTGACCGCATTTTGAACAAAACTTTGCATTAGGAGCAAGGTTTTTTCCACAATTAACGCACTGGCTAAGCACCAGTTGCTGATGCCCGCATAAGGGACAAAACCTGGCATCTGCAGCAATCATATTCTGACAGTCCGGACAAGCGATTTCAGCCTGAGGAGCTGCACTCTGCGCAGCTGGTGCCTGCGTCTGACCAGCTGCAAACATCCCTGGCAACAGCATTCCCATCCCAAGACCGATCCCGGCACCCGCCTCACCCTGCCCTTCTGCCGCCTTTTCCATGGCCATGGCTGCTTTCATCTTCACAAACTTATCCATATCATGGATCACGTTTAAGCGACTCTTGTCGTCTATGGCCTTTTGCACTTCTTCGGGCGGGGTAATGGAGGTAATGTACAACTGGCTGAGATGTAATCCAAAGTGTGCAAAATCAAGGATAAGTCTCTTTTGCAGCTCCCTGGAAAGCTCATCAAACTGACCAGCAAGATCAAGGATAGTATCGAGGGTTTCGCCAAGATAATCATTAAAGCGGGAAACAATCACTCTTTTAAGATACTCTTCAATATCATCGGTGGTAAATTTCCCCATGGTTCCCACCAGCGAATTAATAAAGAGCACCGGTTGCACAATCTGGATATTAAAAACGCCATGGGCACGAAGACGAATAAGCCCGAGCTCACTATCTCTGAATGCTACGGGATTACGGGTTCCCCATTTCAGGTTGGTAAAATATTTCAGATTGGCCATATAGACTTCGGCCCGCAGGGGTGAATTCCCGCGCCAGGGAATGGACAGAATTTTAGTGACTATGGGAAGGTTGCCGGTTTTCAGGGTATGTCGTCCGGCAGGAAAGGCATCACAAGCCTTCCCTTTATAAAACAACACAGCGGCCTGACTCTCACGTACAGTAAGCTGCGCACCCCATTTAATCTCTCCAGAGCCACTGTCTGGAAGCCGATGCACCAGTTCTTTTCCGGTTTCATCGAACCATTCTATATTTTCCAGAAACATCGCACTATCGAATTGGTTCATTCTTTCCTCCTGAGAAACTATTCATATCGTTCGTGACATTGCATCTTCCTTTGAAGAGAATTATAGTACATGGCGGATTGATAATAAAAGGAAATTCCTGAAATGGTGAAATAAATGGATTTAAAAGAGAGTTGGGATGTAGAATCGGCCATGCAGGTCTTACAACATAAGACGGTGGATGCAAAACTCTGGGCTGAAGCAGTGGAATGGCTTATGCTCTACGGACCTGAAGAGATAAGAGAGCTTCTCCTGCAGGCATCAGGCACTGCCACCCATGAATGTTTTCCGGACTTAGCGGCCAAAGGTTATGCCGCTGACGGCCAACCCTGCTACAACGTTGAAGATTTAGCCAAAAGTCTGAATATCAGCAGGGAAGATGCGGAGACAATGATAAAAGAAAAAGAAAAGGCACACAAGATTCATCATTTTATCGATGAAGAGGACACCATGAAGGTGCAGTGAGTTTCATTTTTTCTTCCATCTTCACACGACGTATTGTGCCTTTACCTGTGAGCAAGGGTTGATCGTTAAACTCCAGGATTTTGTCCACATTTTCCCGGCAACGGCGAAAAGCAGCTTGTTCTGCGTTTCGGCAAAAAACATCTGAGTGGCTTTATCGCTTTTATCATAATCACTGCTAAGCGCAAATAGATCCCGAATTTTTTGATAAAAACGCTTTTCGGACGCCCGAATATCACGAATACGCTCAAGTAATTCATCAAAATAATCCGGCCTGCCATCTGGATTCTTCAGGCGTTCGTCATCCATGACAAAGCCCTTGCTCATATATTCTTTAAGGGTACGATTTGCCCAAATCCGAAACTGTGTTCCTCGCTTACCTCGTACCCGAAAGCCGATGGCCAGAACCATATCGAGGGAATAGTGGGTAACACTGTATTTCTTGCCATCTGCGGCAGTTGTAAAGTAATTCTTTACAACTGAATTTTCTTCTAATTCTTCTTCTTTCAACACGTTAGATATATGCTGACCAATGTTTTGCTTAGAGGTGTCAAAAAGTTCTGCAAGCTGACTCTGAGTCACCCACATCATGCCATCTTTGGCATATAACGCTACGGATGCTTTGCCGTCTGCAGTGTTGTAAATGACAATATTCTGTTGGGTATTATCCATCTTCAGATACCGCCTTCTCCACTCAATTCTTCCTCAATGAAAAGTAAGCTTGATCTATATTTCGACACTTCGGCTCCAGTTGTGCTCTATTGTCTGGCAGACGTAAGACAGAGCTTCGTCGACGGATGGACTTTTGCTGATAACAACCAGATTATGCCCCCATGGAATCTGCAATAAAATCTGTTCTGCAATTTGGCAACAACCTGTTGCCAAAATTCAAAGGGAGCGAGTAAGGTATCATTCTGGGTAAAAGGGGCATGAATCGCTACTTCAGTCTGTTTTTGCAGACTGCCGTTTTCGATTTTTTCTTTCCAATTTTGCAGGATTTCCAGCTGCGTTTCGGGAATGGGGGGAATGGTGCCGCCAAGTGTTTTGTCAATTATGTTATTGTGGAAGAGTTGCATATTTCAAAATCCAGTAAAAAGTAAAAACGTATCAACTAATAATTTCATCGCACCACAGTTCCTGTAAAAAATTACGCCAAGGCATAATCCTTATACCACTATGAATTCTTTCTTCCCGTTCGTTGCAAACAACTATACTTTTTGCGGGTGCGTGTTTTTCCATAAATGTCTTCATAGGGCGAAGTGCTCTTCTATCCACCTGCGATGTTCCTATCACTTCCACTGCAACTTCACCATTTCCGAGAATGAAGTCAACTTCCAGGCCTGATTTTGTCCTCCAGAAGTTTATATCATAATCAATCTCATGGTAGGAGCGGTGAGCAAGCATTTCCAGATAGATAAAATGTTCAAAAGCGTTACCAAATAATTCACCTTTCTCTTCTGCAATACTTTGTTTGCAGATAGCTCCTGCGACCCCTGTATCAAAAAGATAAAATTTAGGAGCCTTGCTGATAACCTGCCTCTCTTGTCTTTTTTTGAAGGGCAGAACAAAGCTTCCAAGCAGGGTATCCACGAGAATCTGGTAATATTCTTTCACTGTCTTGGAGGTTACTCCACAATCTCTTGCAATATTAGCGTAGTTGACCAACTGCCCGTGGGAGTAACCCATGGCTTCAAAAAACCGAGAAAATGCAGGTATGTTTCTGGTAAGCCCTTCGTTGAAAACTTCTTCCTTCAAATAATCCTGAACATATCCTTTAAGGGAACGTTTATAGCTACTTTGCTGATAGTGAGAAGGAATCAGGCCACGGTTGAGGGCTTGCAGTAAATTAATATTTTCAATTTCTTTGGAAACCAGCGGGAAGAGTTCAAAGCGCCACGCTCGTCCGCCAAGAAGATTTGCCTGCCCTCTCTTGAGTTTTCTGGCGGAAGACCCGCATAGGACAAAGCTGAATTGACTGTTTTCAATAAGCCAGTGAACCTCATCCAGAACCTGTGGCACTTTCTGAACTTCATCGATGATAACCGGATGATTTTCAGCCTGCTCTTTTCGGGCAAGTAGCCGCTCTCTTAGCAGGAACGGAGATTTACTGTAATCAAGAAAAGTATCTGTTTTCAGAAAATCAATAAAAATACTTTGCGAAAACTGTTCTCGCAATAAAGTGGTTTTTCCAGTTTTTCTTGGCCCCCAGAGAAAAGCCGATTGTTTTTCGGGCAAATCAATTGACAGCACACGTTTC
>JAOZLI010000408.1 GCA_029934915.1 Desulfocapsa sp.
CCCTGTTCCCGGCGTGAGAGGCCGGTGTCCTGACCGCTAGACGATGGGGCCATGAATGCGAGCTCTTTCTACCTGAATGATGGGACCTTGTCAAGCCTTAGTTTTATCATTCTGTGTTGTTTCTTTTGTCGTTGTTTGTCTTTTTTTCTTTGTATGGCAGCGACCAAAGAGTTCGCATTGCGTGTACATCCAATGAGAAACTTCTTTCGTTAAGAAACGTTCGGCGCAACGCCATGACCAGTTTCCTTCTTTGCTTCCAGGGCTGTTCATTTTGCAATCATTGCCAAATCCTAAAACATCCTGAAGGGGGAAAATGGCATGCCTGCTGATGGAGGAGAGGGCGAGGTAGATCATATCTTTGTGGATATCACTACCGCTAAGAGAGGTCCTGTTGCAGTAGCTTTTTATTTCCTTTCGCTGCTCATCGTTAAATTGATCACTTAGAAACCAGCCGACGGTGGTGTCGTTATCATGGGTCCCTGTGTAAATAACACTATTTTGGGTGTCATAATTAAAGGGGAGAAACGCATTATCCCGTTTTTTATCAAAGGCGAATTGAAGAATTTTCATTCCTGGAAATCCCAGATCATCACGCATCTGGATCACCTCTGGAGTTATTTCGCCCAGGTCTTCAGCTATGATTTCAAGTTTGCCAAGTGTCTTGTGGATTTCCTGAAAAAATTCTTTTCCAGGCCCTTGTACCCATTTACCTTTCATCGCTGTTTTGTGAGAGGCTGGAACTGACCAATAGGCTTCAAAACCACGAAAATGATCCACACGGACAATGTCCACCATTTCAAAAATAGCGCGAAAACGTTCTGTCCACCAACTGTAGAGTTGTTTTTTTACAGAACTGCTTTTAGTGTTCCAGCGATAGAGCGGGTTTCCCCAGCGTTGTCCTGTCTTGGAGAAATAATCTGGTGGAACACCTGCGACATTGATTGGATTGTGAGTCTTTGGATTTAATTCGAAAATGGCTTGATTTGCCCACACATCGGCACTGTCCCAGCCGACATAAATGGGAATATCTCCAACAAGCCTGATGTTCCTTTGTTCTGCTTTTTGTCGAAGTATCATCCATTGTTTATGGAAGATAAATTGCTCAAATGCAAAGTAGTCGATACGATCTTTTAATTCGGAGCTGGCAAGCTTCAGAGCCTTTTGCTGGCGTTTGGCAAGAGGGGCAGGCCAGTCGAACCAGCCTTTCTGCTGGTATTTCTCTTTCAGACTCATAAATAGGCAGTAGTCCGGCAGCCAGGTGCAGTTTTTTGTAAACGTAAGAAAGGTTTTATCCTTTTTGTCAAAGGCCTGAAATGCAGACAGAAGAATTTTTATTTTATGGCGTGCGACTTCACTGTAGTCGGTCTGATACTCTGAAAAGGTGACGGGAGGGGCAATGTCCTCTTGGATTAGACCGTCTTCTTGCAATAGTTCTAGAGAAATAAGTAACGGGGAGCCTGCAAATGCAGAATTTCCCATATAGGGTGAATTGTCAAAAATTGGGTTGGTAACCACCGTCGGCAGGAATTGCCAGAGTGTTTGCCCGCAATCCTCTAGAAAATCGAGAAATTTCCAGGAAGAGTACCCTATGTCACCAATACCGTGGGGAGATGGGAGGGATGAAATGTGAGCCAGAATTCCACTTGATCGTTTTTTGTTTAAAGTTGTCATGGTGAATCCATTGTATTATTGAATTGTGAGCTTGACAAATAGTAGTATCATAATAACTTTTTTGTGCCGGGACTATATATAAACTGTATGCTGAAAAATACAAATATCACTGCTTTTGGATATTTATTTGCATTTGATGGCTATTTAGTGTAGCTTATAGTGTTCGGTATGGTTTGTTTGTGGCGGCGTTCTGGCTGCCATTTTTTATTTGAGCTTACCACTGAACGTCCATTTCATTGTGATGAAAGCGCCAGTACCATTAAGAGCTTATGCCTTTTTGGGTGCTGTGTTATATAATTCAAGTTAAGTAAAGGAGCAACCTTACGGTGCTGGTTGAACTTAAAGAAAGTCTTATC
>JAOZLI010000149.1:0-4776 GCA_029934915.1 Desulfocapsa sp.
TTACAAAGAAATAAACCGCGGCTCACTCCCTATGGTTTTATCCCGATTTTTCCATAACGGACAAGCTGCACGAATACATTCTTTGTTTTTCAAATATTGATCACATTCCAAAGCTTCGTTGGCAATAAGTGACACTGAGAACATCTCTTCCGAAAGTCTTGCTGTTTCCGTAAGTGCCAGCCATGTTTCCCGCTGGCAGCAGCGCCCACCTTTATAACTGGAAATTTTTGATAGAATACCGGCACTGAATTCCTGTGCTTTCTGACGAGGTGATGGTGTAAGCGGAGTGGCTGCAAGAATGGTTGAAGCCGCTATACCTGCGCCAATCGCTGCTCCACAAGCGCCCCAAAACCCGCAGGCACCGCCGGGAATCTGGGCGCCTCGTGTTATACCGGTTATGATCTGTTCTTCTGTTAGTTCTCCGCCAGAATTGCCATAGGCCGCAAGGATAATACCAGGCATCATGGCATGATGTTCCGGACCGTGCATGGGGATCGCCGGATGGCTGCGAATGGCCTTTAGCAGCTTGATCAGATCTGTTTCTCTGGTTTTCAGGCAGATGGCCTTGATTGCATCCAGCCCGTTTTCACGGTGACAGTTGTCACAGACAAAATGCTTCTCTGCACAACATGCATTGGCAGGCTGCTCCCGTCCGCAGTAACTGCAGGCAAGCTCACGAATATCCGTAAAGTACTGTAATGCTGCGCCACACACCATGCATCCTTCAGTTTTCTTTTCCGGTGTGTCACAACATGAACTATCGGGCTCACAACAGCTGTTCTCCATGCTATCAATTGCTGTCTGGGGAGAACAGCAGGAATTTTCCATCTGTATATTAGTAACTTCGCCTTTTGTACCCAGGATAAATACGGAATCATCAAAGCATGCCGCGTCCTGTGCTGAAACTTCAGTCACTCTTCCTTTCACCAGCAAGGCACCCGACTCGGTATAAATCGCGCCATGGGGGCCCCTGTAAATGGCCCTGATATCCTTTTCGCTGGACAAAGGCATCGGTTTTATCGCCTCATAGGTGAGGGAATAAAAATCCATATCTTCCACCTGGCGATAGGGAAAGCGTTTTATAAAACGAATGGACTCAAATCCGGCGGCTTCCATCATTGCCACCAGCTCTTCCTGCTGCATGGCTCCGCCCAGGCACTCCCCCCGATAACGCACATTATTTCTAATGGATGCAGGAATTGTTGTATCGGTCACAATATCGGAAACCACCAACCTGCCACCAGGCCTCAAAATACGATGGATTTCCTGGTAGGTCATTCGTTTATCTGGACTGAGATTAATCACACAGTTGGAAATAACCACATCGGCAAGATCATCTTGCAGCGGAATCTGTTCGAGGAATCCTTTTTTAAATTCAACATTTTGATAGCCAAGACGAGCAGCAACCTCCTCCTTGGCATCATTAGCCAGCTTAAGCATTTCATCTGTCATATCAACGCCAAACACCCTGCCCTCCCGACCAACGGAATCAGAGGCCATAAAACATTCTATGCCGCCCCCTGAGCCTAGATCCACCAACGTCTCACCCTGCTGAGGAGCGCCATCGGTCACAGGGCTACCGCAACCATAGGAATGTTGTTTGGCAGAATCAGGGACAAATTCAGCTTCCTCCTGGGCAGGAGCCAAGGGGTTGAGAATATCATTATTTGTGGTAAGAGCGGCCTGGCCATAAAATTCCTGAACAGAACTATGCCCGATATCAGAGGCCAATGAAATAAGGCAGTTACAATGCGTTAAAGAAACTGCTGTGCTTTCCTCGTCCGGTTGCGGGCAATCATGTCGAACATCTCCCATACGAAGGCGAACACCACTCTGCGCCCTATCCGGATACTGTGCCACCTGATCTTCAATAAGCTGAATCCCGATACGATTGTAGAGTTCGACGTAGGGGTCGTGCCCAACCCATTCGCCTCCCGACATAAAACTGTGGTCAATATCACCACCACCAACCAGGAACTTCATGGGATTTTCCTGGTATTCCGGTGAATCAAGGAGACTACAGCTACGGATATTCTGTAACACCGTGCTGTTTTCCCATACATCTGCAAGACCTGCATCCAGGTTTCCACAGGCACATTGTTCCATGCTCACAAGAGCAGGAGAGGGATAGACAATACCATCGGGCCCCACGGCCACGGATTCCCAGGCGGTGTTGGAGAGATCGTAACGGGTTCCAGGTGTAGAAAAGATCTGGCTGCGCAGGGTTTCTATATTATCAATTTGCAGGCCTAACGTATCCGCCAAAAGCCACGCTTCCCGTAATTTGGGAAAAATTTCATCCGGGCCGATAAACTGCTCTTTACTGCCCTTGCCTCGAATAAAATGATAGAGCAGGTGAATACTTGCAGCACCCAGTTCGGAGGCTAGTTGTACAAGTGCAGAAAGATCATTGATGTTTTCTTTGCTGAGGGCAACGGAAAGCGTAAATGGAATTCCGGCCCCTTGCAGTGCTTTAAGATTGACGAGTAATTTTTTATAACTGCCACTACCGCGTAAACGGTCATGACTTGCTTCAAGGCCATCCAGGCTTACCTGTAAATGCAATCTCGTAAGAGACCGTAAGGCATCCATATTTTCTTCCAGGAGCATGCCATTGGTCAGGACTGCTGCATGACAATCCTGATTATTCGCTAGAAGGTCTTGTAAAAAGGGGATAAACTCCGGATAGAGAAATGGTTCGCCACCGGTAAATGAAAATAAGCGACAACCGAGGGTCAAGGCCTGATCGATTGTTTTTTGCAACAACTCAGGAGCAATACTGCGGCTTTTCGCAGGGGACGCCGAAAAGAGACAATGACGACAACTGAGGTTACATGCATCGGTGAGATGGAACCAGCACTCTTTTAATTTTCCCAGTGTCAGCGCTGTCTCTCTTCCCTGATATGGAGTGACGGACTCCATTGCAACCGCACTCTGGAGCAAGTTGTGTTTATACCAGTCTTTTTTATCGCAACACGCCCTACCGAGAATTGTATCTGCCTCTTTTGAGACAACAATCCAGTCGGGAATCTCAGGTTGAATCAGCAGTACAGAATCCTGCAGTACTATTCGCTGCCACTCTTTTTGTGCTACAAAATGCATATTGGTCATTGTGCTTCTCAGTTATCCTGTTCAATGGCAGGAGGTGTTTGATTTTGTAAACGCTCTTCATATACAGACAGCACCAGAAAGGTTGCCAGAGGCTGGGTAAAAAGAACGGCCACAGCAATGGATCCGCCGAGAGAGATAATCACAAGGTAGAGCACCATCAAAATAAGCTGATCACTTACGGGGGCTCTGGTTGCCATACTCCAGGATTCTTTCAAGGCATCCATCAACCCCATCCCCTTATCTGACATAAGGGGCATTATATAGATCGTTGCAAAAACGATAAATCCGGCAACCGCAAAACCGGGCAGAATCAACATGGCAAACCCAAGCATGGTGGCTATCATGGCCAGGAATCCAAAGACAAGTAGCGGTAAGAAAAGCGACATTTCAGAGAACAGGTCCCCTATTTTTGGTTCACGCCCTTCGCGCAAAGCCAACAACAGGGATTGCATATATCCGGCGGTGGTGACGGGTGCCAGGATTCCGAAACTAAACATTATGACAATGAGTTGAACCAGGGTAAGTAAAATGACTGGTACAATAAACTGCAGGGTGGCATTCCAGGCAGTTTCGAGATGTTTTTTTAGATCCATGGTTTCTAATCTCCGTATTTATGAGTCTGTTAATTTGGACACCTTTCGGCACTTTCATTTTATTCTCTTTCAGCTTTTCAAGATAGCCGGAAAATGGTACGTAGAGCTCGTGAAAAGAAAAAACTCTCAAATAGTTCCAGCTCTCTGTCTGGTGCTGGCCATGTTCCTCTGGGGAAGTTCATTTATTGCCCTGAAACTGGCCTTTATCGATTACCATCCCATGATCGTTATTGCAGGAAGGATGGCCATTGCCTCACTGGCCTTTTTATTTCTGCTGCCCCGTTTCAGGAATATCCACATACGCCCTCAGGACTATAAACTGATGGGATTTATGGCACTCTGTGAGCCTTGTTTATACTTTATCTTTGAAGCCCTTGCCCTCAAAAACACTTCCGCATCACAGGCTTCAGTTATCACAACCCTACTGCCACTGATGGTTTCCGTGGCTGCTGCCATCTTTTTTGCCGAGAAATTTGACCTTCGGAAAAAGACGGGACTTGGACTTGCCATGGCTGGAGCAATTGGTCTCAGCCTTGGGGGGGAGATCAGTGCGCAGGCTCCTGCTCCGCTGCTTGGCAATTTCTATGAATTCCTGGCCATGGTCTGTGCCGCAGCTTACACCATAGCGATTAAAAAATTAACCAGTCGTTTTTCCCCGCTTTTTTTGACAGCCGTCCAGGCTTGGGTTGGGGCAATCTTCTTTCTTCCCATGCTGCTTCTGCCTGCAGTTCCAGTTCCTGATACTCTTCTTTTAAAACCAACAGCGGCCATCATTTATCTTGGCCTGGCCGTCACCATATTTGCATATGGCTCATATAACTATGCCCTCTCTAAAATGGATGCAGGGAAAGCTTCCATATATGTGAACCTTATTCCCTTGTTCACCATGCTGCTGGGCTGGATATTTTTTAAGGAATCCTTCACCCTCTTTCAATATCTTTCAGGATTTCTCATATTTTTTGGAGTCGGTTTGAGTCAAGGGTTCTGGCTCGATCGACACGCTCTTCGATAAGATCTGTATAATGCCTTACTCTTGATTTAATATAAAGTTATAGGCTATTAGACTGAAGGC
>JAOZLI010000149.1:4876-6914 GCA_029934915.1 Desulfocapsa sp.
AAGGCCTTCAGTCTAACAGACTTGCCCGCTTTATTTAATACACCACATCTAAAGCCTGAACCAAACTTTCTACAGCTACAATCGTAAGCCCTTCCACTGCCTGTTGAGGTGCATTTGCCTTGGGAATCACTGCTCGTTTAAAACCATGCTTAGCAGCTTCCTTTAACCTGGCTTCACCATTGGCCACCGGTCTAATTTCACCATTGAGTCCAATTTCACCAAAAAATAGCGCATCCTGTGGAATCACTTTGTTCTGCAGCGAGGAAACAATCGCCACCATGGCGGCAAGATCAGAGCTGGTCTCATCCACCCGAATACCACCCACCACATTGACATAGACCTCATCACTGGCAGTGGCAAGGCCACCATGTTTAGCAAGCACCGCCAACAGCATAGCAATTCTGTTTTGATCCACCCCCACGGCAAGACGCCTGGGGTTTCCCGACTGACTCTCTGTTACCAGTGCCTGAATTTCCACCAGTAGTGGTCGTGTTCCTTCCCAAATTACGGTTACAGCACTTCCTGATGCCGGAGTACCGGAACGAGATAAAAACATGGCGGAAGGATTTTTCACTTCTTTCAATCCGCGATCTGTCATGGCAAAAAATCCCAGTTCTCCAACACTGCCAAAACGGTTTTTATCGGCACGTAAAATACGATACCTGGCATCATCGGTGGAAGAGAGCACAACCTGGGCATCCACTATATGGCTCAGTGTCATGGGACCTGCCAGGGATTGATCCTTGGTTACATGGCCCACCATAAAAATTGAAGTCCCTGTTTCTTTGGCATAACGAGTTAAGATAGCGGCAGATTCACGTACCTGAGAAATTGAACCGGGCGCAGAATCAGAAGCCTTGGTATGCACAACCTGAATGGAATCAATGACCACGATCTGTGGTTGTTCCTGATCCATAATTTTACAGATCTCTTCCACCGAGGTTTCGGCAAGCATTTTGATATTTTCGCCAGGCAGCCCTAATCTGTCCGCTCGTCCCGCAATTTGCTGGGGGGACTCTTCTCCTGAAACATACAGCACCGATATGCCACTGGCCGCACTATTAGCCAGGGCCTGCAACAACAGTGTGGATTTTCCAGCTCCCGGAGCACCACCGATCAAGACCACAGAGCCACAGACTATTCCCTGCCCCAGCACCCGGTTAAATTCTACAATTCCTGTGGATAATCGTTTAGCATGACTACGATCCACTTCAGAAAGCAGCTGCACATGTGCCTGTTTTCCGGAATACCCCCCGGCACGCCGGGCAGAACTCTTCCCCAGACGAACCTCTTTAACAGTATTCCACTGCTTGCAGGCACTGCACTGCCCCAGCCATCTGCTAAAATCGGCACCACAATCGGTACAGACGAAGGCTATTTCCTGTTTTTTTGCCATGATATTTTTTCTATTCTCCCTCTTTACTCAGAACGATTTAGGTCCTATTATAAGCCTCATGAATAATAATACAAAGCAAATATCAGCACCGGCAAAATGGGTTCCACTCACATTTTCAATCGCTTTTCTTTTACGTTCCAAGCGCTTAATGGCATGGAGCCTGATTCTCTTTATTATTACCTTTGGCCTGACCTGGCTAGGATATTTTTTCACCGTTGATTTTGTGGATGACCTCACCGGAAGTTTTTTTCTCACCGAACCAGAAGCCGCAGGAATATGGGGATGGACAAAATATATTGGCTGGGAGGTAGTTCACTGGGTGTTCTTGATTATCAGTCGGATTTTTTCCTTTTATCTCGCGTTCCTCCTTGCTTACTCCATTTCTGCACCCGGCTATGTTTTTTTGAGTACTGCCGCTGAAAAGAGATATCAGGGAGAAGCATTTGAGGCGGATGCAGCACTCAATGTTAAAGGATTACTGATCGATCTCTGGGAAGGACTCAAAATAGGGGCGTTGGGAATTCTGGTAACCATCGTGGCCCTGATGGCTAACTTTATCCCCGGTGTCGGACAAGTTGTTGTGCTGCTGCTCTACACCTTCTATTCGGCACTTATGTTTGTGGATTACCCGTCATCACGCAG
>JAOZLI010000409.1 GCA_029934915.1 Desulfocapsa sp.
CCCATGGTCATCAGGGATTTGTGGAGGTTCTTACGAAATTCACGTCTATCCCAGATGCCCTGAATATGACCGCGCTTGAGAGCATTCAAGGCAGAATGATAGTCAGGCGGAATATCAGTACCGGTGGTTTCTCTAATAACCCGGATTCCGGCAAACCCAATCCGGCTTGAACGGATGGCAAACTGATAGGGAGAACAACCCAAGAAGCTGGCCACGGGGCCGGCATACGAGTTGTTATCGTAAACAACGATATACAAGCCTCCAGCATCAATATATTCTCGTACAGCCATGGTACATTTTGGCATCTGGGTGACTCCCAGTGTCCCTTCCTGGATACGGATGCCACCAGTGGTATGGACATAGGAAAGCAGGGGACGTTTTTTACGTTTGGCAAGTTCACAGGCCTGCACAAACTTTTCCCCTTCGGCAGAGCCAACGGTTCCGCTGCGAAAATCCTGATAGAGCATGGAGACGACAATTTTAATATCCATAACCTTAGCAACAAAGGCCATGTTTCCGGAATTTCGTCCTGTTTTCTTTTTGGCCAGTTTGAGCCTCTTATCAAATCCCGTGTACCCGAGAGGGTTTCCGGAGGTGATGTCTGTGCCAAAAAAGAAAATTGAATTCGGGTCAAAGATATTGCGTAGATACCATTTATGTTCCATGGGGAAATGGTGGCCGCAATTTTCACAGACACCGCCATATTCACCAAAAAGGTCAGGAATCCAGAGATCCTTGCATCCATGTGTGGCGCTGTTTGGGCAACTTACGGTACGGTCCTCATTTGCTCGTGGACTGGTGTAAGTGTCTATAAGATCCAGAGGGTCATGAATTGGGCTGTTGACCGAAGACGTCCTGTTGTAAGTGATCTGTCGGGGTGGTAGCTTGTCCGTATCCTTTGAAAAATATTCTTTAATGGTGGTGAGTGGACTGGTAAGGCGTTTTACCAGAACGGAACCTTCACCGGAGACATCGCGCATTACTTTCTTTGCCTGCCGGTGTGAGTTCTTCACCACATCATAGCGCAGGTTGTAATACATCTTCTCGCTTTTTTCCTGGAATCGTTTAAAAAACGTTTCAGTGGGTGCTGGCAGTCCGCTAAAGCCGATCATGCCCATTTCACGATACTTCTTGGACCTTAGCACTAACAGTCGGCGTTGTTCGTCACGGTCAAGATCCCAGGGGATATCCACAGCCAGATCTTTTCGTTCTGTTTTCTTTTTCCTGCGTTTATTTTCCCAGTCTCGAAAGGCCTTAAAGCTTTTTGCACTGAGTACAACTTTGTCCGTGGCACGCATCATTTCTGAACGAATCAGGGCAAAAAAGGCGAAATCGTCGTGACGCGCACCCAAAGGTGGTTCCTTGACAATGGCATCAATGGTGCCAAGACCCCGATTGTCAACGGCTGTTAGTCTCAACCGTTCAGCACACACTTCAATGAGCTCTTTAGGAACCTTTTCACCTTCTTGTATTCTTCCTTCAATGGCTGCAGCGCCCTCTGGCGATATAACAGAGTAGTACCCGTGAGAACACATTAACCTGAAATCGGAAAGACCAATGGCTTCGGCACCGCCCGATCCACCTTCGGAAATCATGGAGACAATGGGAACGCGGAGTTTGGTCATCGCATAGATGTTTCTGGCAATCTGCTGGGCAGCACCCGGATATTCTTCTATGGGAAAAGATCCAGGCGTGAAGATGTAAAAATGAATCGGAATACCTTCAGTTTCCGCAACTTTCATATAACGCAGAGCTTTCTCGTTTCCTTCAGGGCGGCAGGATCCACCATTACGAAATTCTTCACCATGACCGGTTTCCTGACCGATAACCATGACCGTTGCGGTGTAAGGTGTTCCTTTAATCTTGCGAACAATAGTGGCCTTGGCGCAGACCATGGCCGGATCAATATTGGCCTCATCCTGTCCGCCAAGCTCGGTGTAGTCTTCGTAGACGTTTTCAAGAATATCTTTCAGGCTGAAACGTTCAACAGTACGCACAATACGAACCCGTTCCATGGGGGTGAG
>JAOZLI010000410.1 GCA_029934915.1 Desulfocapsa sp.
TTTGATAGCTTTTGATTATTGCAGCGGAAAGTTAAGCGTAAAAGAGGCTGTTGAAACCAACACATAAAAAACGAAAAACAAACGCCTATCTATCCGTATATTCAGGAATAGTCTTTGCTTACGATTTTGCTTAAATTGGGGGAATTGCCAAGAGCATTGTCCTGATAATCCAGCAAAAAGTGGTTTCTAGAAAAACGTTAGTTGGTGTTCAATCAGGTCATGTTAAATCAAACAATCAGCAGCCTGTGCCATGCACACCAAAGGCCGTAAAGGTTAATATATTGTCGATTGTTCCGATATTCACAAGTAGTGGTTATTATATTGCCAATAACCCAATAAATGGTAGTATGTTTTTATGATACCAATACTTCTTACGCCGGTTGAAACACAACGATTGTTGGCTGAGCGCTTTAAAACCTTGCGTTTGACAGTTGGTTTTAAACGAAGCACTATGGCAAAACGGTCAGGTGTTACGGAATCGTCTCTAAAGCGTTTCGAAGACACCGGAGAGATCTCTCTAAAAAATTTATTGCTTTTATCGCATGCTATAGACCGTCTCCAAGAGTTTGATGGTCTGTTTCAGCCTCCTGAAGCGACAAGTCTTGCAGAACTGAAGGCCTCGGCCTCCCGTAAAACACCAAGGCGAGGAAAAATCTAACATGGCACAGGGTTACCGTGAAATCGAGGTCTATTTTACCAAAGCCCCTCAGCAATCATTTCCAGTCGGTATTCTGGCCGAAAAAGACAATTCACTCTACTTTGAGTACAATCAAGGATGGCTTGATCGTGGTCTTGAGTTGTCACCTTTTACTCTTCCTTGCAAACCTGGCTTGATCAAGCATGCTAATACCCAGTTTGGGCCACTTTTTGGTCTCTTCGATGATTCCCTGCCAGATGGCTGGGGACTGCTTCTTATGGATCGTTTTTTTCGCCAGCAAAAAATTAACATCACCAAGGTTTCAGTCTTGGATCGACTCCTTTATCTTGGTCGTGAAACTATGGGCGCTCTCACTTATCACCCACCGACCAGCAATAGAAAAGACACAAAGCACCCTGTTGACCTACAACAATTAGCTGAAGAAGCAAAAGATGTATTTGAGGGTAAGACCGAAGATATTCTGCCGGAACTTATGAAAGCTGGCGGCAGCCCAGGGGGGGCTAGACCTAAAATTCTGGTTGGCTACAATCGCCACAACGATGTAATCCTCTCAGGAGAAGGCAACCTGGAGAACGATTTTGAACATTGGATCGTCAAATTTTCCGCCCGACAGGATACCAAAGATGCTGGTCCGGTCGAGTATGCCTATTCATTAATGGCGCAAGAGGCCGGAATCGAAATGGAACAAACAAAGCTGTTTACAACAAAGGAAGGAGACCGTTTTTTTGGAGTAAAGCGCTTTGATCGTTCACCAAACAACGTACGCCACCATATCCACACCTTCGCGGGCCTTATCCACGCCAATTTTAGAATTCCCAGCTGTGATTATGGCGACCTGCTCAAGGTTGTCAACCTGTTGACAAAGGATCATGAACAACTGAAGCAAGTCTATCGTTTGATGTGTTTCAATATCTTAGCCAATAACCGGGATGACCATGCCAAAAATTTTTCCTTCCGCTTGGACGCTGAGAGCGGGCAATGGCATTTGGCACCTGCATATGATCTTACCTTTTCCCAGGGACCTGGTGGAGAACATACAACCACTGTTTCAGGTGAGGGCCTTCAGCCAACGATCCATCATTGCTTACACTTAGCCGAAGATGCTGGTATCTCCCACAAAGAGGCTAAGGATATTTATTGTCATGTGGAAGATACTGTTTCTTATTGGTTGGATTTCGCTGACCAGGTTGGTGTAAGGGAAGAAGTGAGTGATGAAATCGGAGCCATTTTGGAAAAGAATCTTTCATCACAAAACAGAAGGCCTAGATTTTAGGGTGAGTGAGATCAACCATTCTTTGCTCCTCACAACCTTCAGTTAAGTCTCTTGGGTTAATAGAATATATCCTGTAATATCAGCATTAT
>JAOZLI010000411.1 GCA_029934915.1 Desulfocapsa sp.
ACCCGGAGAATCTTTTTCGGGGGATCAACATAATCCCGCCAGATAGTAGCCACATCTTTCAGGTAGACCAGTTTGCCCCCTTTGGCGGCAATAAACAGGCCGCCAAAATCCTTTTCTGACTTGAATTCACCAGTGGGATTAATGGCCATATATTCCGGTCCGATTTTGATTCTGCCGGAATCCACCGGCATGTTCTTGGCATGGAGTGCTCCATAGATTTCCTGACTGGTGATACCCAGAGCCGCCATTTTACTCCGAGACATCTCGACAAAAATGGCCTCTTTCCGCTCACCGAAAAAGCTAACCTTCTTGACATTTGAGACTGTCAGGAATTCTCTCTTGAGCAACTCGGCAACATCTTTCATTTCGGCAAAGGTATAGCCTTCACCGGTCAAGCCAAAATAGACCCCGAACACATCACCGAAATCATCATTAACAAGGGGTGGCCCTGCTCCAGGGGGTAAAAAAGGGGTTACATCATTGATCTTACGCCGCAGTTCATCCCATACCGCAGGTAAGGCGTCTTTATCATACTTGTCTTTGATCTCCAGCTTGACCGTGGAAAGGCCACGGGCTGAATAGGATTCCACCCGCTCAAGCTGTCCCAGCTCCTGACACGCCTTTTCAATCAGCTCTGTGACTTCTTCCTCAACCTCTGAAGGCGAAGCTCCGGGATAGGGTGTGACAACAACCGCATTCTTAATGGCAAATTCCGGATCTTCCAGCCTGGGCAGATCCATATAGGCAAGATAGCCGAGCACCAGCATAACCACGGTCATGGTCCAGGTAATTACAGATTTTTTTATGGCTAATTCAGCAATATTCATAGGAGTACCTTATTTCCCCTCTCGCTGTTTTTCCCAGGGACGCACCTTCATTCCCTCTTCAAGCTGCGTAATTCCAGCAGTGATAACGACATCGCCATTTGTTAGTCCCTCTTTAATCAGGATATCTTTTGACCCTTCCATGTGACCTATACTGACCGGGGCCTTATGTACTGTGTTCTGCTCATTATCCAACAGCCAGACAAAGGGATTATTACCCGGTGCATCCAGTACGGCAATGGCCGGGATACTTATTGTCTGGGCAACTGTTTCGGTTCCCTGACCCGCTATAGCCTTGACCATAGCTGTCATTCCAGGAAGAATCTCTGCTGCCTTGGGTTGATCCATTGCAAGAACAACCTGATAGGTCTGGGTGGCCGGGTCGGCCTGGGTGGAATACTCTTTGACACTCAATGCAAATTCTTCGCCCGGAATGGATTCAAAATTGGCTCGAATATCCGGTTCGCTTCCTGCCTTGAGTAATGCCATCAGTAATTCAGGAACATTGATCAAGACTTCAATTCTTGTAATGTCCTGGAGGTTGGCAATGGGTTCCTTGGCCTGCACCTTTTGAAAATTTTCCACAAATCGTTTGGAAATAACGCCGTCAAACGGGGCTTGCAAAGATGTATCCTGCAGCCTGTTGACAGCATCTGCAAGCTGCGCTCTAGCAACATCACGAGCAGCACGATAGCGGTCAAAATCGGCCTTGGAAACCTGTTTTTTGGAGTAGAGTTCTTTGTAGCGGCGGAATTGTTTCTCCGCATTAAGATTTTGGGCTTTGGCTACGTCACGGGCGGTCTGGAAATCCCGTTTCTGAATCTGGGCAACAATATCTCCCTTTTTAACGTACTGTCCCTCTTCTATGGGCAATGCAACCAGGGGACCGGAGACTTTGAAGGAGAGTTCCGACCGTTTAGCAGCCCGTACCTTACCGGGAAAGCCATGGCTGAGAGCGGTGCTGCCAGCCTGAACGGTCATAATCTTTACCGGCCGCACAATCTCTCTTTGCTCAACTTCCTCTTTTTTTTTGCAGCCTGTTACCAGTATGGCCACTGTCAGCAACACAGTCAATGAACCTGTAATTGTCTTGGATACCTGCACTCTTTTTCCTCCGGTTATGAGAACTTCATGGGATATGATTGTATAAGTAAATAGTGAAAAATGGTGTGATGACTTATGTACTTCAA
>JAOZLI010000412.1 GCA_029934915.1 Desulfocapsa sp.
TTCAACAGCCTCTTTTACGCTTAACTTTCCGCTGCAATAATCAAAAGCTATCAAACAGCAGATTCATTCTAACATCGATTTTTTTTCGAGCATAATCATCGGTTATAATATCTGACCAATCACGTAGTGATATTCTAAGGGCGTCGACTATTTCTAGTGTTTTTGTCTTGGATAATCCGAATTTTTTTCCTTCATTAATGATGTTTTCCAAAGTGATATTTGCAGCTTTACCGTCGATGGTAGTGGCCTGCCTTCCCTGAAGAAAAGAAGGGGTTAAGTCGTAAACGGGAGATAATCGCCAACCATCTGCATCGTGGATCATGGAAAAGTTCTGAAGATGATCATCGGTGTTATGAATGGCCACATTCACAATCATCTGCATAAAAAGTTTTTTCAAATCCTCGCGCGGTTGCCTAGAATAAAGACGGAGAATCTCTGCCATACCGGAATAACTCCCCAAAGAAGGATCACGGTCAAGGAGTGTTGCAAAAGATAACAGGGCGCGTCTGCCTCCCTCCTCTGTTACATCAAAACGTTTAACCAGCAGAACAGGCTTTTCACGAACCTGACATACCTCAAAATAAGGGATTTCAAGACCTGCCCTTCTACCCAACTCCATTCCTGCTGCTTCAAGGTCAACCAAAAGTGTTGGGGTTCTGTCATTACGACTGGAAAATTTTGCTAGATAGAGTCCATCTTTTTTCACAAGAACCTTTGGTCTTGCACCTCCTGCAGAATATCCGGCAGTGACAAGGAACTTCAATTCCATTTGCAGGGTTTCGTCCTGTTCGTAACTATCGGCCTCCTCCATTGCCTTGGCAAGATCTGCAAAGTCGATACTGGGATCCTTTAATTCAGTATGGGCTTGCGTTTCTTCAGAATAGAGCATTGCCCCCATACCACTATTCCCAAGTGCTGCAAGGAGGTGGGGAGGTGCGTAGTGGTGTTCGTGATACCCTGCTTTATAAGCTAAGAGCCTGTTCCCCCATCTGCCCGGCAGGCTGTCCTGAAACACACCGTGGATACCGGATTCGGGTTTAAAGGCATGAATCAGCTCTGCGGAGAGTTTCAGATTTGCAGGATCAAGATCGTAAGCATTGGGATGACTCAGGTAATCGGAATCATACTGAAACACACCATTGTACCCTCCTCTGGCTGCCATATGGAGATTCTGGACAAGCAACCGTCCTGATTTGACAATACTACCATCTGCGAGAACAACGGAGATATAAAGATTAATGGTTTCGGACAACATGCTATTTTCGAACCCTAGTTTTGGATAGTGTTTGTTTTTTTGCCTGCTCCCTGTCATACTTCACAAACGGATCTTCCTCTTTCTCCATCACAGCCCCCCAAGTATCTAGTAATTCCAGCAATGCACTTGCTTTTAGCCATGCAGCCAAGGATACTTTAGCATCTCCCTTTTCCATGGCTGCAATGGTCCATCTGCTGACTCCCATCCTTGCAGCTAACTCATCCTGCGTCTGTTTCGCCTCTATCCTTGCAGTACGCAGGGCAAGTGCCATGGCATGTGCTGTCTTTCCTTCCTCGAAGGCTAATTCAATTCCCATAATGGAGACTATAAACCCCATTACATGCTATTTCAAGATCTAATGTAGATTTCACCGACCACCTGCCTACTATCAGATTGCCTGTGATGGTAATTTTTTTGATGAAAATTTTGCGGGGGGGAGACTTGGGATAATGCCCATTCAATAACTCCAATTTATGCAAAGGCAAACCGATCCCATCCCACTTTTAAGTAAAGTGTGATTGCAGGGTGTTGACAAACGTATCCTAATTCCTTCCAAACTTTAATTGCATACCCTGCAAAATGATAAAACAAATCGTTCTAATACGCTTAAATTTCTGCGATAATGACTTTCAGCCACCATAACAACAAACAGGAGGAGTAAAATTTTAACGAGTGAGGTTAATTATGAAAGTGTTTAAAGCAGTAGAATTTCACATGCAGTATCAACGAGCAAATTCAAAGGAAGGCTCAATT
>JAOZLI010000413.1 GCA_029934915.1 Desulfocapsa sp.
TTCTTCTGGTGTTGGCCGGGAGCCTTGAGCTGATTCTTGAGTTTGGCAGTGTAACCCAGGAACATATAGTGATTATCCAATTTGTTGAGTTGTTTTTTTATTTGACGTTTCCCCAGGATTTCCCGTAGTCCTCCTTCGACCATGGCTCCTACAATTTTAGTGAACATATACATGACAAAACATACCCCAACCAATACCAGTACTACAGTTAACAACTTACCGGCAGGATGATGTGGAACCATATCGCCATAGCCAACTGTAGCCATAATAATGGTTAAATAGAGTGCAGCTGTGGATACCCTTCCAGATACATATACCCCAGAGTTCCCCCTGTGAGAATAAGAGTGAATGCAGAAAATAAGAAAATTACTTCACTCATTTCTTTTTAGTCATTCTCCTTTGTTACAATATTTTGTTTCACCAATTCCAATTAATGATCTAGATATTGCTACTTGGTTTTGCTTAAATTGGAGAGATTGCTAATCCTAATCTACGACGTTTAATCTATATAAACGCATGAACAATATGTGTCTTACAGAATTATGTTGCCAAGGCTCTTAGTATGGTATAGCTTCAATTGTAAGCCTATACCATATTAAGGATTATGAACATCAAATACCTTGCCTCAGACATAATAAATCGTTTGGATGAAAAACTATCCAGACTCAATAGTCTACGTCCCCTTCCTAAATCAGCTGTACAGAAGTTGAGAGAACACCTATTGCTGGAGATGACCTATAATTCTAACGCAATAGAAGGGAATAGCTTGACTCTGAGAGAAACATTTCTGATAATCAATGAAGGCATCACCGTTAAAGGAAAACCTCTTAAAGACCATCTTGAAGCAAAAGACCACCATGCTGCCCTGCAATATTTATATGAGTTAGTAGAGTTCGAAAAACGACATACGATATCAGAACAATTAATCCGTTCTCTACATCAACTCATCACTCTGGAGACCGACAAAGAGTGGGCTGGTGTTTATCGCAATGCCAACGTCATTATTACAGGCACAAGTCATCAGCCACCCGATGCTTTAGAAGTAACGTACAAAATGCAAGAACTCATTGATTGGCTCAATGTGAACCAGGAAAAAGTGCATGTCGTCGAACTTGCAGCACTGTTGCATCATAGGCTCGTCCATATTCATCCGTTTTTCGATGGAAATGGGAGAACCTCAAGACTTTTGATGAATGTTCTCCTCATGCAAAATGCTTTTCCCCTGACGATTATCTTGAAAAATGACCGAAAAAAATATTATCGTGTTCTGGCTCAAGCAGATCAAAATAATTTCAAACCTCTAACTTTATTTATTGCCCAAGCCGTGGAGCGTACCCTTGATATATATCTTAAAACTTTAACTCCAATCACCAGCAAACGAGAACAGTATTTGCCGTTATCCAAACTTGCAGAAAACACTCCCTACTCTGCCAAATATCTGAACTTGTTAATTCGGCAGGGTAAACTAGCGGCACATAAAGATGGGAGATTGTGGTTAAGCACAAAAGAGGCTGTTGAGAGCTATATCAAGAATCGAAAAAGACAAGTGTAACTATTCGAAAAATCAGGAATAATGTTTACTTGCGGTTTTGCTTAAATTGGAGCGATTACCAAGGGCATTGTCTTTACTATCACAAGGGGATGACTTGAGATTAAAGCGGTTCCCTTTTGTAACTAGATAGAAGAGTCAAACTGTACGATTCGATGGCTCACTTCCAGCAAAAGAAAATCCGCCAAACATGGTTACACGAACCTGAAGTTTGACGGATTATCTTTATTTCAAATATTCCTCAATCGAGGACGAGCTGTTTTCACCCATCTGGTAGCCTCGGATTCGTTCACTTTTCCAAGATACCGTTGAGTTGTAGCTTGATCAGCATGGCGAAGGATTACTTTACTGACAATTTCAATTGGAACCCCTGATCTGGAAGCATGGGTCGCAGCGTGACGTCGCAAATCGTGAGAACGGAGTACAATGCCAACCAATTCACCAGATTTTTTCACCA
>JAOZLI010000414.1 GCA_029934915.1 Desulfocapsa sp.
GGCCTCCTAGGCACCTCGGGCACGATGGCCCTGAACCGGCTCACCTGGCGTTGGGACGGCAATGATCGATCTCTCCAGCTCCGCACCGAGGGGATTATTCGTGCCAGCAACATCGCCGGCGCCGTCGTCTTCCACCCGAGCGATGGCACCACGCCCAGCCTTCAACTCGAGCCGTTCGCGCTGTCGTTGAATTATCCCGAGCTCCTGTTGCGGGTCGTCGAGAAGATCATTTTTCCGACTGTAATAGACGACTCGATCCAAAGCTTCGAGGATCTCTTCACTTACGTAATCGATTGCGAATCGCTCGGTGACAGGATTGATTGTACTGGTGTGTACGCCGATGATGCGGAATGTGATGATTCATTGTCGTTTCTGGCCGCTGAGGCCGAAACCGCGTGCGAGTCGCTCAGGATTACGGCGGTGACGGCGTTGGATGGCTGGTTGACCTCGGAGTCGACCTATGCCGTCATGCAAACCCCGACCAACGATCCCTGTCGAATCGTGGTAGACTCGGGTGGGGGCAGCCCGACCGCCACAGGGCTCGGCGCGAGTACGGCCCTGTGCCCGTGGTCTGCTGAGCTTCGAGACGAGTCGTCGGGTGTGGAGACTCTGGTCGGGGAGTGGTGGGGCACCCGGCTGTAGGTGCGTCTGGCATCGGTCTTTGGCCTTACGGTCAATAATTATATTCAAACTGTGTCCTTATATGAAGATACTTTTATTAATGCTCTATAGGTTTACCTCTCAAAGAGGCATGTCCTTTTAAATCGATTCTGTAAAATTTATTGCCACTGCAAACCTCAACCAAATAGCATTTTCTCAAAACTGAAGGTATTCTGCGATCATATGATCTCTGCAAAATTTGCCATCTTTCCGATCAGTTAATGTTACTCAGTAGATATTTTCACTGGCAGCCCTAACAGCTTTCCAGCTTCCACAACTATATAGATCTACTGTTGTTATTAAGGGCGAGAATATATTCCCCGCCCTTTACGAAAACTCTATCCGTACAGTGTTTCTATCCACCTGATCGCCTCAGTGTCATTCACTTTTCCGAGATAACGTTGCGTGGTCGATAAGTCTGCATGCCTCAGGATAACTTTGCTGACAATTTCAATGGGAGTTCCAGACCTTGAAGCATAAGTGGCTGCATGTCGCCTTAAGTCATGGGGGCGCAATTCAATCTTTACGAGCTTGCCAGCTTTCTTGACCATCGACCAGGCAGCAACGTAAGAAATAGGAAATATTCGGTCATTCAACTCGATATCATTGTCTTTCACGTAGCCGGTTAACCTTACCAATAATTTCCGTGGAACATAAACAACCTCTCCAGGCCTTCCACTTTTCGGGTTCTGGATGGTCAGGTTCCTCTCTTGGATATCACATGGCCTGAGGTTTAGAACTTCACCGATCCTCATGCCGCCCCTAGCCATAAGCTCTAGCATAAGTCTGTTTCTGATATTCATAGTCCGAAAGATAATCTCATCAACAACCTCTTTATCCACAATTTGCCATTGAATGGCTTGGGGACGTTTGAATATCTTTTTGATGACAGCTGAGTTGCAAGGGTTGGTCAAGGCTGGTAATGAGGTGTTGATGATGAAATTGTAGAAAGACGAAAGCACCGAGTATCGGTTTCTTTTGGTGGCCTGCTTGTTGTTTTTGGTAAGAGACATCAGGAACGTAAGTATCTCTTCCTGTGAGATACTGGCTAAATCACGTTTGCAAAATTGAGCTGCAAAACGGAGTAGAACAAATTCACAAGTTTTGACAGTATTTTTTTTTGGAATTTGCTTTGTGGTATTGCAGATGGAAATCGACCGCTTGTTGCACTTTCATGATGTTGTACCTCCTGTAGATTTGGAAAGATATAGGAACCGCCGACAGTTTATGATACCATACAATCGCTTAGAATATTGATTAGCAAAGAAATAGGCATAGGGCATATCATCAGGAAACATCTCAACCTTCGTATTTCTCTAGCCATTTAACCTTGCCTTATCAA
>JAOZLI010000415.1 GCA_029934915.1 Desulfocapsa sp.
ACATGCCCAAGGGCATGAAAGGACAACTTGGTGACATCCAATTTGCTTTGTATGGCCCATTGGTTTAGCGTTTCCACATCTTCAAGGAGCGGTGCAGAAAATGTTGTATCAGGCAACGCTATCTTCCCATGAGCCAGTCCATAAAAGATGTAGGTATCATTGGGACATGGGGAATATCCTATAGTTAGGGTATCATTCATTTTTTTATCAACTCCTGTAAAACCATGGCAACAACTGCAGCTCCTTTCACACAGGCATCCTGCAATTCCCATCTGCTTAAGTCACGATCTTCCACAAAGTTTGAGATGCAACGCATTTCAAGAAGAGGCAGAGAAAATGCCTCACAAACCCTCGCCACTGCAGCCCCCTCCATATTCTCACAAACTGCACCATATTGCCTGACCAGCATATCCCCCCTCTTGGATGTAGCGCTCACCCCTGCAACGGTTACAAACTTCCCCTGTTTAAAAGGTATTGCCTTTTCTCGCAGCACCTTACAAGCACTGGCTGCCAGTGACTTATCCAGCGGATAAACAGTTTTGTGGGTCAGATCCGTTGCCAGGGGTTCAAAGTGATCCTCATGACAGATACCAAAATCGCCAAACAGTTCTTCATCGGCAAGGCAGATATCAAGAAGATCTGCACCTTTTTCTGTTTCTAAAAGATACGCACCTGCTACACCAAAATGCAGAACGGCCTCAAAAGGAGTCTCATGCTGATCAAGAAACCTACTTAGGGTAAGGGTCGTTTCCACCACACCAACACCAGTGACAAGAGGAGTCCACTTGTTTTCATCGGGTTGGACTTTTTCCAATAAAGGCTGCAGTTCTAATTCTGTTGCGCAAACGACAAGGATCATGGTAGGAAGACAGGCTCCGAGGTTAAGGTTAAAACAACAATCATCTATACCGTAAAAAACAGACAACATGCAACAGGATTTCTCCCTCAAAGCGTATAATTACACACTCCCTGCCGAAAACATTGCACAGCACCCTGCTGATGCCAGGGAGAACTCCCGTTTATTAATCTTAAACCGGCACAATGACCAGCAAAAGCATGTAAACTTTCATAAAATCGTAGAGTTATTTGCTCCTGGTGACTTACTGGTGGTAAATAATACTAAGGTTTTCCCGGCACGTCTTTATGGAAAAAAAGTAAGCGGCGGAAAAGTTGAAGTATTCCTGCTATCCTATCCTGTAGAGAAAACCACCGAAGATGGAATGGAAAAAAGAGCAGAAGCCACCTGTCTTATAAAAAGCTCAAAACGACCAAAACCTGGAAGTATCCTTCATCTGGGACCGGCACTTACAGCTCTGGTTCTTGAAATTCTTCCCGATGGTAAAGTTCAGATCGAGCTCCACTATCAGGCCACAAAGAATCTCTCGACTATCTTAAACGACTACGGCCAGGTCCCCTTGCCACCCTATATCAGTAGAAAGGAAGGCACCACAAAGGAAGATCAGGAACGCTATCAGACTGTCTATGCCCAGAATCCTGGCGCAGTTGCAGCACCCACAGCAGGGCTGCATTTTTCAGAGAAATTACTCCAGGCCATTCATGAAAAGGGAGTGAAATCCACGCAAATCACACTACATGTAGGACATGGAACTTTTGCACCTGTACGCTGTGAAGATATTCGAGAGCATCAGATCCATGAAGAATATATTTCCATCACTGAAGAAAGTGCGAGGAGAATCAATTCGGTTCGTAAGAGTGGAGGGAAAATCTGGGCCGTCGGTACCACTACGGTTCGAACCCTGGAATTTATGACTGATGAAAAGGGCATGGTACAAGCCGGAAACGGCTGGTGCGACCTTTACATTCTGCCCGGTTATACATTTAAAGTTGTGGACAATCTTATCACCAACTTCCATCTCCCCGAATCATCTCTCCTCTTTCTGGTTTCCGCACTCTATGGTAGAGAGTCGTTAATGGACACCTATGAGCAGGCCATTACAATGGGATATCGTTTTTATTCCTATGGCGATGCTATGGT
>JAOZLI010000416.1 GCA_029934915.1 Desulfocapsa sp.
AAACTGCCAAAGGATCGGCCAGAGGAATTCCAAACATATGGAAGGACAAAAAGTTGCCATAGACCATGGAATATCTGGAACGATTAAGCAACGGAATGAGAATAAAGGCAAGCGCCACAAAAACCTGACAGGCTCGCCGATAGGTCTTCAGATCAGGCTTTTTCATCACACGTCCTCCTCCGTTACTCCGCCCCTGCCCTTCTGATATCTGGTGGGAGTCACCACAATGGCATCCACAGGACACACGTACTCACACAAGCCACATCCGGCACATTCATTGGTGATAATGGGATATTCGCCAGCCTCAAGGATCATCGCCTTCCATTTAATTGGACAGCGCTCGTAGCAAGTCCTGCACAACAACTTTTCTGTCCATGTTAAACATTTTTTGCGATCAAGCTCAGCAAAGCCCATGCGTACATCATAAATATCAATATCATGCAGGGCATCGGAAGGACAGATCTCGGAACAACGCATACATAAATGACATGGCGCAACTTTAGGATTAATCTCAGGGGTTCCAGCCATAAAAATATTGAATCCCCGTCGCATTTTTATGCAATCAAAGATACACACCTGTGCACACTGTCCGCATTGCAGACAACGAGCCAGAAACTCTTTTTCATCTCGGGCACCAGGAGGCCTGAGAAAATTGTCAGATTGCCACATAGTGGGTATATACCTATAATTAAGTGCTAAAAAACCCAGCTGTTTATTGCTTATAAGGGCAATTAACAGCCGGGCAAAGACACTAGGCTTTTAGACTGTAGGCTAAAGGCTTTTAGGAAAGGCAAAACCACTTCCCTAACACCTTAACACCTTCTGCTATCGATTATCCTGTCTGGGTTCCATCTTCATATGCCTGGTCGCAGACAAATTGCTTGTTAACTTACCGTCATCATCAATCTCATCTTCAATGGTCAAATAAGTGGTGTAAACAGTAAGCACTCCTTCAATCTTGTTTATCCTTTTCATCACTTTTTCAATGATATCAGAGGGAGATTCTACCACAGCTACCAGATAAGCATCCTCATGGATGCCATAGGTGGTAAGCTCCTCCATGGAGCTTACCTGTTGCTCCACATCATCAAGATCAGCTTTCAGACAGTGGACTAATATTCCTGAAATAGCCATCGTTATGCCTTCTTAATACGAACGGCGCAGATTTTATATTCCGGCTGCTTAGACCCTTTATCAAAGGCATTCAAAGTCAGTTTATTAATCATAAGATTTGCATCATACCAGGGAACAAAAATAAGTCCCGGAAGACACACATCACTCACCCTGGCCTGGAACGTCATGGTATCACGACGGGTTTCCAGTACCACATCATCACCATTTTTGATACCAGCCTTCTTAGCATCTTCAAGATTAACCTCCACATAGGCACTTGGAAAGGAACGTCTAATTTCCGGTACCTTCATGGTCATTGTTCCAGTATGCCAATGGTCAAGAACACGGCCCGTGGTAAGTACCATTGGATACTCTGCATCCGGCTCTTCAGCTGCGCCTTTATAGGGTCTGAACCAAATAGTGGCTCGACCATCTTTTTTGCCGTAGAAATGATATTTGTTTTTATAGTCCAGTGGAATATTAGGATCTTCCCCACGAACGTAACGAATCTTTGTTCCCGGATGATCTTCCGTTGGACATGGCCAGAGAATACCAGATTCTTTTTCCATTCGTTCGCGAGTCATACCGCTGAAATTATAAGGAGTTGCTGCACTTACAGTTTTCCATTCATTCCAGATATCATCGACATCTTTAAAAGGAATAACCTTGGGATCAACGCCCATACGCTTGGCAAAATCCAGCAGGATATCAACATCAGATTTACAATCCCCCATGGGTTCAACCGATTGTTTGAGAAGTGAGTAACGCCTCTCAGAACAGCCATAGGTTCCGCGTTTTTCACACCAGAAGGCGGGTGGTAATAACACATCACAATATTTTACAGTTTCAGCGTCCATAAAGGGTTCACTGAGTACCATAA
>JAOZLI010000417.1 GCA_029934915.1 Desulfocapsa sp.
GTATAAGCAGGTCAGTACCTTTTGCAAGCAAGGGAGAGTTGTCACTGGGAGGACAGACGTCGGAAACACCTCTTCGCCGCTCTCGCAACCTTTAGGGCGCATTCAATAATTACGAACTTATTTTTGAATGAGCCCTTAGATTGAGCAGTCCCACAGGGATTCCCCTGACTCCATCTGATTTTTTGAAATGATAACTCGCAGAGAAGCCATAAAAATATTCCTGTCAAACTTGTCAGCAATGACGCTATTTGCGCAAAACGGACGTGCAGCCAGAAGAAAATACATTGATAACCCAGGCCTGCCTTGCATTAAAAGCGGATTTAAAGGCAATGAAATCATAGACGATGTTTTTCAGAACCTTTACGGGGAATCCGGCGGTAGTTCGCTGTGGCAGGTTCTGAAATGGCGCTTTTCAAAAAATGTGCAAAAGAAGGTCAAAGTTGAGGAAAGCTATTCCCTTCCTGTAATCTCGGCTCAGAACACGTTGCAGGATAAAGATGATTATATTTTGTGGCTGGGCCATGCCTCCTGGCTGATTCAAGTCGATGGGAAAAAGATTGTTACCGATCCATGCTTAACATCGCCGCCGTTTGTGAAGAGACTGACAAGGCTGCCGATTCCCATTGAAGATATAAAACCGGATTATCTTCTCATAAGCCACGGCCATTATGATCATCTTGATACCGATACTCTGGAACATTTTGGTGGCGCAAGCGCATTGATTCCACTGAATATGGCCAGGCTTATCAAGAAAATTAATCCAGGTATAAAGTGTTACGAGGCAGGATGGTATCAACAATATGATAATGCAGAGGATTTTCAAGTCATTTTTTTGCCCGCACACCATTGGCATCGGAGAAACAGCCACGATTACAATGAAGTTCTGTGGGGCAGCTTTCTCATAAAAACCAAAACGACCAGTATTTATTTCGCTGGCGACAGCGGGTATTCCAACCATTTTAAAGACATCGGAGAACTGTTTGGTGGAATAGACACTGCCATCCTGCCCATAGCCGCCTATGCGCCAAGGTGGTTTATGAAAGCCAGCCACATAAATCCGGAAGAGGCCATGCAGGCTTGCAAAGATTTAAAGGTTAAAAGGTTCATCCCCATGCATTACGGAACCTTTGATCTAAGTGACGAACCACTCGGAGAACCGGAACACCGTTTAAAGAATATTTCCGGGCAGCAAGCCGTAACATTTCTTACTATCGGCGAAAAATATTTACTCAACAATAGCATACTTTGATTGAAGGTCTCTATAACCTTCCGTCAGTTTAGAGGGCTTTGGGCTAACATCTTTCAGTCCGGCAAGCAAAAGATCAATGTCAAAAATATCCTGTATCATACTGCGATTGGCTTCAAGTACTACCACAGCCTTTGCCGCCATAGACGCTGCACCTTTTGTATTTCCGTGATCCAGTTGAACATACATGCCGGCTGCCCGGATCATTGCCTGTAACATCAGTTTGGCTTTTCCGGAAGATTTCAGCCAGGCATGTTCCAAAATTTCGTGTACCTCGAAGAACAGTTCTTCATCCCAGAGTACCAGCGCTCTGCGCAAGGTCTCTTCAATGTGATTTTTGCTGATAGTCTGCAGCGCTCTGCGGTAGCTGGCCATACGGTCATTAATATACTGTCTGTATATGTGATGCAGCTCAGGTGTGAGATATTGATCGGCAACGTCTTCTGCAGGTGTCAGGTCAAGATGACGGAGGGAAGTCATCATGGCCTTTGACAGATTGTTGCGTATATCACGGCAAAGCCGGTCGGCGAAAGGATCAAACTGATCTATGGTTTTTGTACTCATTTTTTTAGAGCACACCACGGTAGAATGCATACTTGCTCGCATGGGGGGCAAATAGTTCTGTGATTTCTTTTTTTTCAGATTCAGCTAAGGGAGGTAGCGTAGCGGCGTTTGAAAGTTCACGAACCTCTTCAGGTGTTGAGCAGCCGACAATCGCCAGTGTTATACCACAGGAGAGTGCATAGC
>JAOZLI010000418.1 GCA_029934915.1 Desulfocapsa sp.
CATAACATTACCACTCCACTCCGAACCTCCCTCCAGCTAGAAATAGTATTTTGAAAAGTAACATAATATTCGAACACACTAGTCATTTAATCGGAATGTTCTATACATAGCTGGCATTGCAAAATCCAGTCTGAAAGAGAACTCATCTTATTGGAGTTGCAGTACAAAAAAGTACAAGTCCCTACAGCAACAATGTTGGGTTTCGTTAAACTCAACCACAACCTACAGCGGGCTTATTCTGTGTACAAAAAACTGTCCAAAATCGTAACTACTTTTGGGTATTGCACCCATTTTTATTGTTACGAAGTTATTCCTCCCCCAAAAAAAAACTCCAACTCATCTATAATAGACAAGCTGGAGCTTTTGAAAAAAATTTCATTCTTACTTTTTGGCCGTAACTACCCCCAAGGCCACTGGTGCTTTATTTACATATTTAAGAAAATGGGAAAAACAACAAAGAAAACTTTACAAATCATTTTACATCCCGAAAACAGCACCAAAGTATGCTTTTATGAGTCCCACAGGACCATTACCTGCGAGAGCACTTACAAGACTTCCTACTCCCCAAAGCCCAACAAATGCAGCCATCGACATGCCAACACCCAGAGCAAATTTTGCAGTTTCATATTTTACACTTACTTCTTTTCCAGTTGTTATAGTTGTGTTTGTTCTCATGTTGTCCTCCAGTTGACCTATATTATTTTTAATTCTTCTATTGATTGTGTAGTTATCTTTTAGGCAATTGCACCAAGCAAGCCTTTCACAACTTCTACGATTCCGTTATTCATAATTGCACTTACCATGCATGCACATGCCCAGAGTCCAAAAAGAGAAACTGAAGTGATACCAACACCAAGTGCGAATCTGGAAGCTTCAGATACAGCATTAATTTGATTTGTGGTTGTTTGAGTTGTAGTTGTCATGTTGCCCTCCTGTATTAGGCTGATATTACGATTTATTTTATTTCTTTGTCTTTTACTTTGCATTTATGATGCCAACTTAAGAAAGCGAACGCAAAAACCACAAACAGAGGCTATCACCTTGAATTTACGCTATTCAATAATTGTCAAAACCAACAGATGACTGCAACACAAGTGAGGCTTAAAAAGTGTAGTACAATCATAAATGTAGCACAGATAAGAAAAAGTGTGGTTTCTACCTACGATTCTGTTGCAGGCAACCTTAATCCTCACGAGATAAAAGGCACCACAAGTACTTTTAGAAAAAAATATTTTTAAGAAAAAACACGCGGAATAAAAATTGATTAACGAGGAAGTAAAGAACAAGCTGGTCAAACAAAGCAGGAATCAGGAACTTGCTATTGAGTTGCACAAGTCCTAAAGGGGGCACAGAAAAGCAAGATCATAATCATTGCTCTTCCATGCCGGCCAGGTGGGATGGGGTGGTATCAGGAGACCTTGATATCTAATCGTGGTGCTTTGAGTATAGTTTTGATATTTTCTTTCAAATCTAGTTGATCCGGATTTACAGAATCCTGAGCCATAAGCTTTTCATAGAGAGCTTCCTGTTCAATCGGATGGCTATATTCTTCCGGCGTTCCTCCAGCTAACTGAACATGAGCAGCCCAGGGAATAAAATAGTTATGTGGTGGATACCCATCATATTCCGGAATATCAATGTTTAGTCCTGCAATATAGAGCAGGTTTCTTCCGTTATATTCATCTCCACTCCTGATTGATTGTACCACCCTTGCAAATTCCAACTGTACTGTGGTTTTCGCTGCTCTTAAAGAAGGGTATTTGGCACTAACAATGTCAGGCATAAACTCAATCAAATGCCTTTCCAGAAAAAGAGAATCATCGGTAGTATGGAAATGCTCTTTAAAGAAAAACAGATCTGCCGTCAGAAATGCACCAATACTCTCTCCCTGTCCACTCTTCCATTCATACCCCTGGCTCTCCAGTCGTTTTTGAAAAGCGAGGGAAACCTCATAAGTCTGAGTGGTACTGGCAGAAGAA
>JAOZLI010000150.1 GCA_029934915.1 Desulfocapsa sp.
GGGGCAAAGATTCCGGGGCGTACATTTTTTGCACGTTTACAATATACTTTTTGACTGAATATGTACATCCCAACAATCGGATAGTTCAGAAGAATATGGAACAGATAAAAAACAGAGCTGTAAGGATACCACGGGCCGGAGTAGTATTGGCCTGTATTGGTATCATTCTGTCTTGTTTTTCTGTGCCAACGCAGGCACAGGCGGTTGATGAAATCTATCTTGTGCTGAGTTCTGAAGCTTTACCTTATCGTCTGGCAGCAGATGCTTTGCAGTCCTCTCTTCAAAGTGAAAACCTTCCCAATAGGATTCTTTCCTCAGAAAAACTTGAAGGTCTGACTACCCAGCTTTTGCAAAAACAATACCCGTCCAAGCTCTGGGTTGCAATTGGTAGTCGAGCTGCGTCTCAATTAAATAAACTGTTACCTTTATCCACTCGTCTTGTCTATTGTATGGTTGCAGATCCTGCAAAGATTGGGCTTGCTGAGGACAGAGAACTGGTGGCAGGGGTGTCGGTCACCAAACCGATATGGGAACAATTTGCAATTATTGGAGATGCTATTCCTGATTTACACTCAATTGGACTGTTGTATCGTTCCTCCTCACAACCATCCATGCAGATGCTTGTGGAAGTGACAGAAGAACTCCCAAAAGGATGGAAGCTTGAAGCGGTTGATGTGGATGCGATGTCGACAATGGGCCTGGCTATTCAGGAACTTGTGGCACGCAATGTGGACTTGATATGGACCAAGGCCGATTCTTCCATTTACAACAGAGCCACAGTCAAGAGTCTGCTTCTAGTCTCTCTTCGAAATGGTGTCCCGGTTTTTGGTTTTTCCCGTTCTTTTGTGAAGGCTGGAGCCTTGCTTGGATTGACGGCTGACCCAATTATGCAGGGGCAATATGCTGCGTCTCTGATATTGAATTGTCTGGGTGTTGATGAGCAAAATAATTGTCTATTTACTTCTGGTGTTAAGCTTTCTGTTAACAAGGTAGTGGCTGACAGGCTTGGTATTGTTCTGCCAGAAGCGCTACTGATCCAGGCCTCTGATATCAGGAAGTTGTAATGATACCATTTTTATCAAAGGATTATTCCCTTCGTACAAAAGCGACACTTATTGTGGTTGCTGTCGTCTCCGTTTCCCTTTCTCTTGCCACAGCCATTAATATTTTTCAAACCAATAAACTGATTGAGGTTGAGCAGAAAAAATCCGCAGAATCCATTGTGCAGGGTTTGGCACAGGCAGCAGAGTTACCAATGATTGTGCAGGATAAACAGGAACTGGACAGGTTACTGGATGGTTTTCTCTGGAATGAACAGATTCAGTTTTTGCTTATTTATAACAAGAATAACGAACTTGTCGCTCAGCGTGTGCTGGAAGAGTATCCCTTTACTCAATTTACTCGCTATGGCAGAGCGCAAAGATCTTTACTGGTTGAACATCCAATTGTGTTCCAGACGGAGAAAAATTTTACACCATGGAAATCCGCCGTATCGGATATGAGAACGGTGGAGGATAAGGTGGTGGGTAAAGTGCTCGTTGCTCTTTCCCTTAGTGCTGTTCGTCAGGCGCAGTTGCATCAGGCCTTTGTTTCGCTTATTGCCGCAATTATTGCCGCAGCTTTTGGAATATTTCTGATTGTAAAATTTATTGGTGACTGGACCCGCCGTGTTGACGTTTTGGTGTCAGCCAGTGATGCTATGCGAGGTGGCGATTTCAGCCATCGTGTACCCACGGGTGCCAAGGATGAAATTGGCAAATTGGCCCTGGCCTTTGAGGCGATGCGTGCAGCGGTCAGGCAGCGTGATATCGAATTGCATGAGTTAATGGATTCTCTCCATGATCTCGTTCGGGAACGAACCGAGAAACTGGAAAATGCGATGCTTGAGGCGCAGACTGCCAACGAGGCAAAGTCAAGTTTTCTGGCCAATATGAGCCATGAAATCAGGACACCCATGAATGCTATTATCGGCATGGTTGGGTTGTCGCTTAATAAAAAACTCAGTCCTAAATTACGTGAATACCTGTTGACGGTAAGATCTTCTGCCGAGTCACTTCTGGCTATTATCAACGACATTCTTGATTTTTCAAAAATTGAAGCGGGGAAGATTCGTCTTGAACATGTTGATTTTCATCTCCAGCAACTCTTTGAAAAACTGGCCGATTTATTTAGTGATCAGGCGACATTTAGAAATGTAGAGTTGGTTGTTGGGATTGAACCCGGGATTCCTGTGGCTCTTTGTGGCGATCCATTGCGGCTTGAGCAGGTTTTTATCAATCTTCTTGGTAATGCGATTAAGTTTACAGAAGAAGGTGTTATTTTTGTCCATGCCACGCTTGATTCAGAAACAGAAAAAGGGGTTCGTATCCTTTTTTCTGTCAGTGATACAGGTGTTGGCATACGTGAAGAACAGTATGAAACGCTCTTTGAGCCCTTTACTCAGGCTGATGGTTCCATGACGCGTGAATACGGTGGAACAGGGCTCGGACTTTCTATTTGTCGTCGTCTGGTTAATCTACACGGTGGTGAAATCTGGGTGGACAGCACTGTTGGAGAGGGAACCACAATCTTTTTTACTGCAGAATTTACCAGGCAGGAGAAGGCTCGTGAAATCCAATATGTTGTTCCTGCTACCATACGAGGCCTCAGGATTCTGCTTATTGATGATAATAAAACCGCACGATGTATTACCAGTAAGATGCTTGAATCATTTCATTTTCAGGTCGATGTCGTTGCTTCCTGTGTTGAAGGTTTGGAGATGTTTGAGAAAGCTGCAAAGGGCTATGATTTACTTCTTGTGGATTGGCGAATGCCGGAAGTCGATGGTATTGAATGTGCCCGCAGGTTTAAACAGATGGCGGAGGCAGAGGATCTTCCCATTATTATGCTGACAGCCTTTGGCGGAGAACGTGAAGTTGTTTTTGCCAAAGAAGCTGGCGTTGATAATTTTTTGACCAAGCCGGTGAAGCAGTCTCTTCTTTTTGATACAATCATGGATATATTCAATTATCCCGAAGCGATGCATTCTACTCTTGATGCACATACATCCCCTCTTGAAGTGGTCAGTTCTGAGCATTTATCTGGTGTTCGCGTGTTGCTGGCTGAAGACAATCGCATTAATCAGAATGTGGCAAGGGAGTTACTTGAAAGTGTTGGCATTATAGTGGAAATTGCCAACAATGGTCAGGAAGCAGTGCATATCCTGCAGGATAGGGGCGAAGAATTTGATGCGGTGCTTATGGATATTCAGATGCCTGTGATGGACGGCTTTGAGGCCACTAGGATTATACGGAAAAATCCGGCTCTGAACGATCTTGTAGTTATCGCCGTGACTGCCCATGCCATGCAGGGAGATAGGGATCGTTGCATGGCAATTGGTATGAATGATTATGTTGCAAAACCAATTACCCCAGAGCTGCTTTTTTCTGTTTTAACCCGCTGGACTCGTCCTGATCAACTGGAAGATATTTATAAAGATGAAAAACTTTCATTTCCATCCTCTGAAGCCATGGAAAATCTTCCTGAATCACTGCCCGGTCTACATGTGAAGTCTGGAGTTGCCAGGATGGCAGGCAATGTGAACGCTTATTGTCGTATGTTGAAAGACCTGCTCCAGTTTGGTACAGAGGTTTGTGCGAATATCTCTATGCTGTTAAAATCTGATATTCCTGCTGCTATCAAGGAGATTCATACCCTGAAAGGGACGGCAGCCAATCTTTCTGCCAATGATTTACAGGGTATCAGTTTGAAGTTTGAGCTTGCTTTACGGGAAATTGTTGAGGGAAGAAGTGGCGAAAACTCTTATGTACATGCCGATGAAGCTCTGGAGCATTACTCTGTCCTCATTGAGGCAAGCTTGGCTCAACTGGAAAAATCCGTGGAAGAGTTGGAAGCATTATCTGGATATACTGATACCTCAGCCAAACAGGTTTTTGTTACGGCAATTGATTTGCAGGAATTATTGCAACTGCTGAAGCGCTTGTATCTGATGGTTGATGATTCTGACCCTATGGCTGAAGATTTCTGGTATGAGAAAAAGAAATTTTTTCTTGGTCATGGTGTGGATGAAGAGATAACCAGAATGGAGAACCATCTGCGTAATTATAATTTTGAACGTGCTGTTGATTTTATCCACAGGATAGAAAGCGCCTTGAAAAAAAAAGGAATAGAGCATGACTAAACAGCAAAATAGAATTCTCCTTGTTGATGATATCCCTGCGAACATCAAAATTTTAGTGGGGGCCTTACGGCAAAATTACAAGCTTGTTGTCGCTACAAATGGTGCTGATGCCGTAAAAACTGCCTTGGAAAAACAGCCGGATCTTATCCTGCTGGATGTGATGATGCCGGGTATGGATGGCTACGAAGTCTGTAAGGTTTTAAAGTCGCGTGCGGAAACAGCGGATATCCCAATTATTTTTGTCACAGCCATGAGTGACGAAAAGGACGAAACGCGTGGCTTTTTGCTTGGTGCTGTGGATTATATCGTAAAACCTGTTAATCCGGTGATAGTCAAGGCACGGGTGCAGACGCATATTGCTCTGCGCGTGGCGCAGGCAGAGTTACAACGACACAGAGATGAGCTGGAGGAAATGGTTCTTGAACGAACCCGTGAACTGCGTGATACGCAGATAGAGATAACCAACAGGCTTGTACAGGCAGCAGAATATCATGATCATCAGACCAGCCGTCATATTACCAGGATGGCGCATTATTGTGTGATTCTTGGGCGTGCCCATGGCATGAAAGAAAATGAGCTGACCCTCTTTTTTCATGCTACTGCCATGCATGATATTGGGAAGGTGGGAATAAGTGATGCTATTTTACACAAAAAGGGAACCCTTACTCCCGATGAATTTGAAGAGATGAAACGACATACTCTGATTGGCGCAGATCTGCTGTATGGGGCAGAGAATGAGCTTATGAATATGGCTCATCTTATCGCCTTGACGCATCATGAGAAATGGGATGGCACAGGGTTTCCTCTCGGTTTAAAAGGGGAGGAGATACCGTTTGCCGGACGTGTTGCAGCATTGTGTGATGTCTTTGATGCCCTGTCTTCAGAGCGCCCGTATAAAGAAGCCTGGCCTCTTGAAGATGCCAAGAAAGTCATCATTGAACAGAAAGGTATTCACTTTGATCCGTATGTTGTTGAGTTGTTTGAGGATAATTATGAGAAGATTGAAGAAGTGTATAACAAAGTAAAATGAAAAGAGAACCGCTTCTCTCTATTTTATGATGTCTGGTTTATAAAATCGACCTGCTCATTCAAAGTCCAGAAATCATAAATAATCCCGATAAGAAACAATCCGCCTGTCAGTAAATATAAAATTCCTGAAATCCACTTTCCCTGGTAAAAGCGGTGTATTCCGAAGGCTCCCAGGAAGGTTAGAAGAATCCAGGCGATATTGTAATCTATTGGCCCGTCTTTAAATTTCAGTGAAGCATTTCTGCTCATTCCCGGAATAAGAAAGAGATCCACAATCCAGCCGATGAAAAAGAGTCCCAGGGTAAAGAAGTAGATTGTACCTGTGATAGGGCGTCCGTAATAAAAGCGATGAGCCCCTAAGAATCCGAAAATCCAAAGGATATAACCAATTACCGGGGGGTGCGTTTCGTCAGCGTGCTGCTGTTCCATAGTTTATTCCAATTTTTGTTTTATGGTTTTAACCCGTTGCAGAGCTTCATAAATTCTCGTTTCCTCAAGTACTCCCTCATCTATCCTGGCAAGTACAGCAGGAATTATTCTGTCCATGATAAGTGGTTCGTATTTGAGGTTGTTTCCTATGATAATCATATCTGCGCCAGCTGCAAGGGCTAGACATACAGCTTCTTCAATTCCATATTTATCAGTGATGGCTTTCATCTGCAGGTCATCCGTGATGACCAGGCCAGTAAAGCCAAGAGTGCCACGTAAGAGTGTGTTTACAACATTGGCCGACAGGCTTGTGGGATATTCAGGGTCGAGATCTCCATGGAAGAGATGGCCCGGCATTACACAATCTGCCAGCTGTTGTTCAATTAGAAGTTTGAATGGCGTCAGTTCTTCTTCCTGCCAGGTTGCTGATATGTCGGTAAATCCAAGGTGGGAGTCTGTTCTGGAACTGCCATGACCAGGGAAATGTTTCAGGCAACTGAGGATATTCTGTTTTTTGTGCTCCCTGATCCATATGGCAGCGTGGCGAACAAGGGTCTCGCTGTTTGCGGAAAAACTGCGCCCGAGTTTGCCAATCACCGGATTGTCTGGGAATGTGTTGAGGTCAACGGAGGGTGCCAGGTTGAAATTGATGCCCAGATGTTTAAGAGTAGCAGCGGTACAGGATGCCTGGATAGCAGTAAGAGTCGGATCATCTGCCCGTCCCATCACTTCAGGACTTTCAGTTTTTGGAAAACCTGCCTCAGTTTTTAGTCGTCTGACCATCCCGCCTTCCTGATCAATAGCAATAAGTAGTGGGGAGGAAGATGCCTGTTGCTGCAGGCTCCGGGTAAGAGTTTTTACCTGGGCTGGGCTGGTAATGTTATTTTTTGTTTTGTGTTTAGCCAGTAATTTATCAAAAAGGATAACCCCACCAAGGTTCTTATGGTGGATATCGTTTACGATTGGGTTTTCGGGAGTGAGTTCTGCACCTTTGAAACCCAACATGAAAAGTTGGCCTATTTGGTTTTTAAGATCCATATTGTATCTGAAGTTCGGAATGTTAGATTGAATGGCAAGTGCGATCTATTTAATTCTCATTCTTTATTACTGTATCGTCAAGAAATT
>JAOZLI010000419.1 GCA_029934915.1 Desulfocapsa sp.
CGTTACAGTGAGTTAGCCTCAAACAAGGTATAATATCTTGTATAAAGGAAGGTTAACCATGATAACACGAAGCAATGAAAACTGGTTGTTGGCGTTCAAGAATTTTCTGACCAGAAAATATCCAAAACGAACGACAGCCGTCCATTACATCAGCGATTTGAAACAATTTCTTGCTCATGATGACAGGCCGCTTATAAAAGTGAGCCGCCAAGAGATTGACGAATTTATTGATAATCAGCGAGCATTAGGAAAATCAGCGGCGACAATTAAACGACGCGCAGCCAGCTTGAAGAGCTTTTTTAGCTTCATGGCTGACGAACTGAATGAAGTAAAACGAGTAAATCCAGTGGATATGAAACGACACGCGGGCAAACAAGCAAAACAATTGCCACGAGACTTGAACAACGATGAGGTTGAGCAGCTATGGGCAGTGGTCACATCAGTGCGGGATAAAGCAATGATTGTGCTGATGCTGTACGGCGGATTGCGTGTTGAAGAGGTTGTCACCGTCACACAAGACGCTTTCACAATTCCAGAACAAATCGAAGAACCCGTGCGTGTGCGCGTGTGCGGCAAAGGGCGAAAAGAGCGCATTGTCTACATTCCACAAAGCAATTTTGAGCCTGTAAGTGCGTACTTGACCAGTATAAGAAAAGAGCATCCAAAAGGGAATCTGTTTAAGAATCATCGCGGCCAACCCATTCGTCCCAACGGCATACAATGGGTGCTGCGTAAATATGGCAAGCAGTGTGATGTGGCCGTTACCCCGCACCGATTACGTCATACTTGCGCCCGCTGGTTGGCTGAAGGGCATATGCCGTTGTTATCACTTTCTCGCTTTCTAGGACACAGTGATGTGCATACGACTCAACGGTATATTGACAATGCCGATGTGGGTGTACGCGACCAATACCAAACGGCGATGACCCAAGCGGCAGACCACATTATGACAACTGAGCCTCCATTTCCAGTCGAGAGCGAAGAGTTGGAACCCACCGTTGAACAACAATTCGCCGACAGTTTTGAACCGCCTGAGTGGATGGCAGAATGGCCGCCCGCTATTCGAGAAGCCACAAATAAGTGGCTGGATACGCGCTGGGCGCAGTGGAAACCAAGCCGCCGTCAGTCGAATGCGCTGCGCCATGTTCGCATTTTGCACCCGTTCTGGCGATGGCAATGGCAGCAACGTCCGATTGATAGGTGGGATGCGTTACAATTGAGCGATGTGGAAGCATTCATTTCGGCTGAATTGGAGCGTGGCATGAAAGCGGTTACCGTCAAAACAACGCTTGATCGCGTGTACGCGGTTCTTCATTTTTTGGCAGATAGAGAGCTGCTAACCACCCTCATTCCGCGCCCGGATATTAAGCTTCCCGACAGCTTGCCCAAACATCTGCAACCCCAAGAACTATTGCAATTGGAAACGTATGTTGGTCAACAATCCGATAATACCAATGATGCCGTTTTATTGAATGTTTCCCTCTATTATGTCTTGGCTCATGGCGGCCTGCGGATTAGCGAACTATTGGATTTGCGGGTGCGCGATATTGATTTCAGTAACGGCCGTTTGCGGATTAACGCTGGAAAAGCGAACAAAGACCGCATTGTCTATCTGACGCAAACGGCAACAAATGCGTTGCAGCGGTATAAGCAAACCGTTCCTAACACACCGAATGATTTGCTGTTTTCTATTCAGGGTCAGCCATTAGTTTATTCGACCGCGTATAAACGATTGCGGGCATTTTCCCGTTCGGCTGGTGTTCCTGATGTCTCGCCATTACGATTGCGACATACCTATGCGACTACACTTTTAAACAATGGAATGACTATTACCGCATTACGAAAATTGATGGGACATGAAAATCTCAATACAACATTAATTTATGCACGTTTAGCTGATACAACTGTCAGACATCAGTATCAGCAGGCGATGGAAAATGTAACCAATTAA
>JAOZLI010000420.1 GCA_029934915.1 Desulfocapsa sp.
TTATCATATTTCAGGAAAAATCATGTCATCAATAGTAAGTCAGTTATATCGAAAGACCAGTGCCAGTCAGGAATACTGCTTTAATATCGAATCCAGTAATCCCTTAACTGACGAAGAACAGAATCGTCTGCAGCTTATTCTGGCCGATGGCTTTCTGGCCACGTCTGTGACCAAAACATCAGGTCTTACTGGAGAACGAGTGGTTGAAATGGGACCACGGCTTAATTTTGCCACTGCCTGGTCCTCCAATATGGTCTCTATTTGCCATGCCACAGGCCTTGAGAACGTGTCTCGTGTGGAGCGTTCCCGCAGATATCTGGTGGATGACGCTACAGACCTGAATGATTTTGTCAGTGACAATCATGATCGCATGACCGAGTGTCCCTACCCGGATGCCCTTTCCACCTTTGAAACAGGAATTAAGCCGGAAGCGGTTTATGATGTGGATATGATAAAGGGTGGGCCGGATGCACTTCTTGATATTCCTGGTATTTCCATGGATGAACGGGATCGAAACTTCTATTACGACTATTTTGTGAAGAAAAACGATCGTAACCCCACCATCGTTGAAATTATGGATCTGAATAATGCCAATTCAGAACATTCAAGACATGGCTTTTTCGGGGGCGCACAGGTTATTGATGGTGTGACTCAGGATGCAACCCTTTTTGAGATGGTGAAAGATACCCTGAAGCAAAATCCCAAGGGCAGTCTGGTGGCATTTAAGGATAACTCCAGTGTCGTTGCAGGACACGATATTCATACCATTATGCCTGAAAATCCCGGGAACCCTGGACCACTCACTGAAAAAGATGCCCAGTATCATATGTTACTTACCGCAGAAACGCATAATTTTCCCACAGGGGTTGCGCCTTTTCCAGGAGCAGAAACCGGCGCCGGTGGCCGAATTCGTGACGTCCAGGGAACAGGGAAGGGGGGATTTGTGATTGCTGGCACTACTGGATATTGTGTGGCTAATTTGCATATCCCCGGCTATACGTTGCCCTGGGAAAATAGTTACCAGTGTCCTGATAATCTGGCCTCTGCCCTGGAAATTGAAATCGAGGCCAGTAATGGAGCCTCCGATTACGGTAATAAATTTGGCGAACCCATGATTCAGGGCTTCACTCGTTCCTTTGATCTGCGTCTTTCCACCGGTGAGCGCTGGGGATTTTTAAAGCCCATCATGTTTACCGGCGGTATTGGCCAGATTGATGACAGGCATACGGACAAAGATAAAGAATTAAAAGGGATGAAGATTGTTCAGGTGGGCGGCCCAGCCTACCGTGTTGGTTTTGGCGGAGGTGCTGCCTCTTCCATGTTACAGGGTGAAAACGCGTCAGAGTTGGATTTTAATGCGGTTCAGCGAGGTGATGCTGAAATGGAGCAGAAGATGAACCGTGTTGTCCGGGCCTGTAATGAGATGGGGGATAAGACCATCATCGATGTGATTCACGATCAGGGTGCAGGTGGTCCTGCCAATGTCTTGAAGGAGTTGGTGGAACATTCCGGTGGTTACATTGAGATTCGTAACATGCGGGTGGGTGATCCCACCATGTCGGTGCTTGAGATTTATGTGGCGGAATATCAGGAACGAAACGGTTTTCTGATCAGCCCTGAAAATATAGATGAATTTCAGGCCATATGTCTGCGTGAAAAGGTTGGCTGTGAAGTACTTGGTGAGGTAACAGGAGATCTGCAGTTTGTGGTGCATGACGAACTGGATGATTCCACACCCGTTGATATTGATCTGTCCGAGCTTCTTGGTGATATCCCCCAGAAAACGTTTGAGGATTCACGTAGTACCGTAGAGCTTGCGCCCCTTGAACTGCCGGATGCGTTAACGGTGCGTGATGCGCTGCATGATGTTCTGCGTCTGGTGTCTGTAGGTTCAAAACGCTTTTTGACCAACAAGGTGGATCGTGCCGTTACCGGACTTAT
>JAOZLI010000421.1 GCA_029934915.1 Desulfocapsa sp.
CGTGCGGGTCTTGGCAAAACAGCCATTCTTGTCCAGATTGCCATGGATTCCATGCTCCGGGACAATAAAGTTTTACACGTTGCCATTGGTGAAGATCTGGATAAAACCAGAACCTGGTATGATGATATTCTTAATCTGATGGATCAGGAGAATAAGATTGATGACTTTCAGGAAGTTGTTGCCGAAGTCATTCAAAACCGCATGATTATGACCTTCAAGGAAAATAGCTTTGATGCTGCTAAACTTGAAGAGCGCATGCAGGATCTTGCCCAACAGGGTATTTTTAAGGCTGACTGTCTCGTAGTCGATGGCTTTGATTTTACAAGTTCTGACAGTGTTTCTGTCTTAAATGAGCTGAAAGGTTTTATGGACAAAAATGATCTTAAAATGATCTGGTTCTCTGCTGTGAGTCATCGTGGTGATGATCGAGTAAGCGCGAATGGAGTGCCCGCACCATGTCATGAAGTTGATGATGCCTTTGATACTGTGCTGCTCATCTCTCCTGAAGATAAAGATATTAAATTGAAAACTTTGAAGTGCTCCGAGGCTTGTGCCGTTGATGCGGGCAAGGCGCTGCTTCTTGATCCTGCGACCATGCTTATCAAAAAAGCATAATGCAGATTTTGCAGTCTTCGTGGCTGTAGTATGAAATAAGAAGGGTTGATGTTTCCGAGAGGAGATATCAGCCCTTTTTTCATTCCTAATAACTGAAAACTGCCCTTATGCAATTTCGTCCCTGTATAGATCTTCACAATGGAAAAGTAAAACAGATAGTTGGCTCAACATTAAAGGATGATGATCCCGATAGTCTGAAAACTAATTTTACTGCCACAAATCCTTCTTCATGGTTTGCAAAATTATATAAAAGAGATAACCTGACAGGGGGACATATTATAAAACTCGGTCCCGGTAATGACGATGCCGCATCAGAGGCCCTGGCGGCGTGGCCCGGTGCCATACAATTAGGCGGCGGCATAACTGCTGAAAATGGGAAAGAATGGCTGGATAAAGGTGCATCCCATGTTATTGTCACATCCTATGTGTTTAGTGATGGACAAATTAATCATGACCGTTTGCAGGCGCTGGTGGCTGCTGTGGGAAAAGAACATCTGGTACTTGATCTGAGTTGTCGAAAAAGAGGTAATGACTACTTTATTGTAACGGATCGCTGGCAGAAATTTACTGATGTTGTTATCACTCCAAAGGTAGTTGAAGACTTTGCCCGGTGTTGTGATGAGTTTCTGGTTCATGCTGCAGATGTGGAAGGGCAGTGCAAAGGTATCGAGACTGAACTTGTGCAGAAACTGGCCGATTGGAGCCCCATTGCCACAACCTATGCCGGGGGTGTTAAAGATATTACAGATATGGAACTGATTCAAAAGTTAGGTAAAAATCGACTCCATGCAACGGTGGGCAGTGCTCTTGATATTTTTGGCGGTTCTACTATGACGTATGATGAGGTTGTGGCTTTTCATAAACGTTCTAATACTCATGACTGATGAGCAGCAGACGCGGATGCCAGAGACCGGGGATTTAGTGGAGCTGAAAATTAAGATTCCAGAAGATCTCTATCGTGCCTATCAGCGCTGTTCCTGGATTATCACCCATGAGACAGGGCGTGACCAGCTGCAAATTATGGAAGAGATGGTGCATGACTTTTTAGTAAAAAATCAGTGTTAACTAGCGGTAAACGTTCACCAGCACACCATCTTGGCCCAGTTTGTACTGCTCACGTATAACTGCATACGCTACGCAGTACAAACTGAACAAATATGGCGCACTGGTAAACGTTTACATGTTTGAGGGTTACTTTAAATTTGTTCCTGATTACCATCAAAGCTCCGGTGAACTATATTTAATGTAGGAGCTCGCCCCTGTGAGCGATTGTAAAATATTACTGAATAAGTAAAATCACCCGAACAAAGGGTACAAGCGCCCGCA
>JAOZLI010000016.1:0-8051 GCA_029934915.1 Desulfocapsa sp.
AATATTCCACCCATTGAAGGCATGCCTCTTTCGGTCTATGCCGAAAATTCCGTATTCTACTACTTATATATGGGAGTGATGAAAGGAATCTATCCGCCATTGATTTTCCTAGGTATTGGAGCCATGACCGATTTTTCCACCATGCTCTCCAACCCAAAACTTATTTTACTTGGGGCTGCGGCACAGATAGGTGTATTTCTAACGTTTCTTGGCTCTCTGTATCTTGGTTTTACGATGGAGCAGGCCGGCGCAATAGGTATTATCGGTGGCGCTGATGGCCCCACCGCCATCTTTCTGTCGTCCATGCTGGCCCCTGAACTCCTGGGCCCCATTGCCATAGCAGCTTACTCATATATGGCGCTGGTGCCTGTTATTCAGCCGCCAATCATGTATCTTTTTACCACGAAAAAAGAGCGCCAAATCCATATGAAACCACCGCGTATCGTCTCCAAAAAGGAAAAGATTATCTTCCCCATCGTGGCCTTTCTTATCTGCGCTCTCATTGCACCAGGCTCCATGACACTGCTGGGAATGCTCTTTTTTGGAAATTTACTGAAAGAATCCATGGTTACAGAACGTCTTGCCAATACAGCACGAAATGGACTCATTGATATCGTAACCATCCTGCTTGGTTTCTCCGTAGGTGCATCCACACAGGCCCAGACCTTTTTAACCGCTCAATCCATCTTGATTTTTGTTTTAGGAGCGGCATCTTTTATCGTGGCCACCACCGGCGGAATACTCTTTGCCAAGTTTATGAACCTCTTTTTAAAAGAAAAAATCAATCCACTCCTTGGAGCTGCCGGTGTATCTGCTGTGCCTGATTCAGCACGAGTGGTTCATGCCGTTGGCTTAAAAGAAGACCCAAACAATTTTCTTTTGATGCATGCCATGGCACCCAATGTGGCTGGAGTTATCGGCTCTGCTATTGCTGCCGGTGTGCTCTGGTCGGCCCTTGGTAATTTCTAATCATTAACAACAGGGTCCTTCAACTCCTAACAGCTCATTAAGAATGCCGCGCACGCATCCTTCTTCTGCTTCCAATTGTCAAGTGTGATGGATTCGTAAAACCTATTCAGCCATGAAGGATCAGCGTGCGCATTCATACAGGGTTTTATTTGAAAAAGATTTTGGTTACGAGAACCGAGTAGCACTATTACGAGAAAAAAAATGTGCCGCCTCACTTCCCAGCTCTGAAAAACTTGACTTTCCTGCGCTCATACTACTACAATAATTCATGAGCAATGCCATATCTCAAGTTTCTTCCACTGAATTACAGAAACAAAGGGGTAGGCTTAAATATTTTTCCGTCCTCTTTATTTCTTCCCTGACAGTAGTTGCTTGCATTTCACTCGCCTTCTATTTTACCGCTCAACATTCCCGACAGAAAGTCATAGAACACCAGGAATTATTCAGCATTTCCCAGCAAGAAAGGATTATCCGCAACGATATAAAAGCCATTATTGCCGACCTGCTACTCTTAGTGAACCATCATCACCTTCATTCAGAATTTGAGAAAGATGATGACAACAGCTTTGATACGGTGGCTGAAGAGTTTCTTATTTTTTCCCAGCAGAAAAAAATATATGATCAAGTACGTTTCATAGATCATACAGGTATGGAACAAATACGTATCAACTATAATGACGGCACCCCTGCCATTGTTCCCACAGAAAAGCTCCAGTTCAAAGGCGAGCGCTACTATTTCAAAGATACTCTTAAAATACAGGCCGATGAGATCTTTATTTCACCCTTTGATCTTAATATTGAACAAGGAGTGATAGAAGAACCCCGGAAACCAATGATTCGTTTTGGAGCTCCGGTTATTAATAATAAGGACGAGAAACTCGGCATTATCATGCTCAACTACCTGGGAGCAGCAATCCTTGAGGATATGTACGAATCGAAGGCACAGGCTCCCGGTCATCGTAGTTTATTGAATCAAGGTGGATACTGGCTGCTGGGACCAGATCGAGAAAAGGAATGGGGTTTTATGTATTCCGATAAAAGCGATCTCTCTCTTGCCCATCACCGCCCTCAAGTCTGGGAAAATATGAAGCAAAGAGATTCCGGATTATTATACGAAAATGGCGACATGTACATTTTTGACACTATCTATCCTTTGAAAGAAGGACTGAAATCCAGTACCGGGTCACGGAAGGCTTACCAACAGAGTACAAAAAGTTTGTCTGCCCATGAGTATTATTGGAAAATAGTTTCTCACATACCTCGAAACGAGCTGAATCGCCTCCTCCACCCCAACTTTTCTCGTTACCTGCTTGCCAATGGGCTGCTTGCCCTATTAATAGGAGTTGGCTGCTGGTTAATAGCAGGTTTCAGACTCAAGCAATTGCAAGCAGAACAGAATGTTAAAAAAAGTGAACAGAAATTCCGCACCGTAGCGGATTTTTCCTATGACTGGGATACCTGGCTGACACCCGATGGTCGCTATGCCTACGTGTCACCTTCCTGTGAACGGGTTACAGGATACCCACCAAAGTATTTTCTTGATAATCCTGATTTCTTCCTTGAAATAGTCCACCCAGATGACAGGCAACTCCTCACCACACACCGCTTAAACCACCTTAAGCGTACCCATGAAAAAGATGAGGTTAACTTCCGTATCATTATGAAATCTGGTGAAATTCGTTGGATATGGCATCAATGCCAACCGGCTTATTCCGAAGATGGCGAATGGCTTGGGAGACGGACAACGAACCGGGATGTTACTGAAAAACATAAGATAGAGACTGCACTACAAAGAGAAAGAGATATGTTTCTACATGGCCCCGTTGCCACGTTTACCTGGCAAAATCGAGAACACTGGCCTGTCGAACAAGTTTCTGCCAATGTGTTTGATATCCTGGGCTATAAATCAGACGAATTTCTTGATGGTTCTGTAGTATATGCTGAATGTATCCACCCTGATGACCTTGATCAAGTTATGCAAGAGGTCATGAACCACTCAAAAAGTGGTGACAAGTCTTTTATCCACCACCCCTATCGTCTCCTTTCCAAGAGTGGTGAGACTCTCTGGGTTCTTGACACAACTACCATTGTCAGAGACAACAATGGGAAAATCACTCATTATCTTGGCTATCTTGTCGATATCAGCGAACAGAAAAGACAAGAACAACTTGTCCTTGAAAGTTCCAGACAACAAGAGGAACTGAAACGACTTGAAAGTCTTAAAACCATGGCCGGAGCAATTGCTCACCGTTTCAATAATGCCATGATGGCAGTGCAAGGCAACCTGGATCTGCTAACTATGACTTTGCCTGGTGACTCCAATGAACACCAAATGGCCTTAAGTGCAGCACAGGCAGCCAGAGGAGCATCACAGGTAGGCTCCATGATGCTTAGTTATGTTGGGCAGAATTCGTTACAACTCATACCATTATCCATTGCTGATATTGTACAGGAAAGTGTAGCTGCCCTAAAAAATCAATTCCAGCCCTCAATTACTCTACAATTTATTCCACCAGAGCCCGCTCTCTACTGCTCCGCTGATCAGCTCCAGATAAAAGAGGTTATAGAGAATATACTCACCAATGCTATCGAATCGTTGAATGATGAAACAGGCACAATCGAAATTACATTTGGTACTGATTATTTTGCATCAGAAACCTTTCCAGTCGCTTTTCAAGACGACACCATTCAAGATGGCAGATACGTATTCTGTCAGATAAAAGATACTGGCCATGGTATCACCCCTGAGAACCTTCTACGAATTTTTGAACCTTTTTACACCACCAAATTTGTTGGTAGAGGCCTCGGTCTTGCCTTAACCGTTGGTATTATGCAATCCCACCATGGTGCCATAACTGTTGAGAGTGTTCTGGATCAAGGAACAACTGTCAGATTGCTGTTGCCTGTTACAGCCTCAACTCAGCAAACGATAGCTTTTGATAGTGCTGCCCCGAGTGAAACCGTACAATTGTCAGGAAATATTTTACTGGCTGATGACGAAGAAATGGTTCTTGAGGTTGGAACAAAAATGCTTGAGATACTCGGATTTACCGTACACACAGCAAGAAATGGCCAGGAGGCTCTGGATAAGATTCGCAGCCATACTACTGATTTTCGAGCAGCAGTACTTGATATTTCAATGCCTGTAATGGATGGTATCGAAGCCATGGATGCAATCAGAAAAATCGACCCTGCTCTGCCGATCCTCTTAGGCAGTGGTTATTCTGAAGAGGACCTCCCCTCAGGCAACAAACCTGATGCGTTCCTGAGTAAACCATTCCAGTTACCTGACATGCAAAGTAGTCTTGAAAAGTTATTGTCTTAAGGCTACCTTGAAAAACACTTCAGCGAGGTCTTATCCGCTGACAGAGAAGTCCGGCCATAATCAAAATCAGCCCGATAAAGGTAGCGGGTAAGATATCTTCTCCTAGCAGGAAGTGAATGAAAATCAACGAGAGAAAGGGTGAAAGAAATATCAGATTACTGATCCGGGCAGTATTGTCGGTCAGTTTCATTGCCATCAGCCAAAGCACGAAACAGATCCCCATTTCAAATGTTCCCACATAGGCAGCGCCAAGAAGACCGCTTAAGGGTGGTATTCTCAGGTCGCTAGTCATCAAATAATAGAGCAGGATAAAGGGAAAACTGCAGCAAAAGTTGACGAACAGTCCCACCACCGGGTCACGCCTGTCCCGGGTATTATAAATCCAGTAGAGAGCCCAGACTACCGTACTGATCAGGGCCAATGCTACACCGAGAGAATCAGTGAAGTGCAAACTGAAGGGTTTACCTTCCGTAGAGATAACTACTACTCCGCAATAACTGATCACCAGAGCAAGCCACTGCTGCCAGCCGATTTTCTGTTTCAGTAGAGGAACAGAAAGCAGGGAAAGGGTGATGGCCCAGGTATAGTTAATCGGCTGTGCCTGCTGGGCAGGCAACAGGTCGTAGGCCTTAAACAAAATTAAGTAGTAGAGGAAAGGGCTCAGGAATCCGAGAAAAACCGAGAGCAGATATTCCCGCCGGGAGCACTGAAAAACCAGATGTAATTTACGCTGATAGCAGAGAATCGCACCAATCACCAGGGTTGAGAAAAAGCTGGAATAGAGCAGTAGTTCGATGGGACTGAAGATTTGCAGGGACAGTTTAAAAGCGGTGGCCACGGTGGACCAGAGTAGCACGGCGCTGAGGCCGAAAAGAAGCGCCCGACGCCGGAGATTCATCAATGGAGCACTTTGCTTAAAAACTTTTGCGTGGTCTCTTTTTGCGGATTTGAAATGACCTGCTCGGGCAAGCCAATTTCTTCAATGATCCCCTGGTGAAAAAAGGCTACTTTATCAGAGACCTCCCTGGCAAAAGCAATTTCATGGGTAACACAGATCATGGTCATCCCATCATCACGAAGCATGCGCAGGGTGTCCAGCACCTCCCCCACCAGCTCCGGATCCAGGGCCGAAGTCACTTCATCAAAGAGCATATAGTCAGGTTTCATAGCTAGAGCCCTGGCAATGGCGAGTCTCTGCTGCTGCCCTCCGGACATGCGAGTCGGATACTCATCAAATTTATCGCCCAGGCCAACGTGATTCAACTCATTTTTTGCGACCTCAATCGCCTCTTTCTTGCTCATCTTCAGGACAATTCGCGGAGCAAGGGCCGCATTCTCCAGAACGGTCAGGTGAGGAAAGGAATTCCATTGTTGAAAGACCATCCCCAGTTTCTGTCTTAACTTATCCTGGTTGGTACCTTTGGCATGCACATCAATCTCATCAACGATAATCTTTCCCTGTTGGATATTCTCGATACCATTAATGCAGTACAAAAGTGTCGATTTACCACTGCCGCTACCACCAATGACACTCACGACTTCGCCTTTCTTTACATCTAAGTCTATCCCTTTTAAGACTTCCAGCTCATCAAAGGATTTGTGTACGTCCTGGATCTGGATCATATTGCCATTTTCCTTTCTACGTATTTGCCATACAAAGAGAGCGGATACGAAATTATAAAATAAAAGATTCCAACTCCTATCAATATCTCAAGAGGTTGCTGGGTTCTTGAGATAAGCTGTTCCGATGTGCGAAGCAACTCCATATAGCCGATCACCGAAACCAGAGCCGAATCTTTGATAACACTCAACGCAACACCCAGCCAGGAGGGGAACACTGCCCGCATACCGATGGGAAGCCGTATATAGATAACGGTTTGCCAGTAGCTCATTCCCAGCGATCGTCCCGCAATAATCATGGAATGCTCAACACTTTCAAAAGCGCCCCGAAATACTTCACTCATAAATGCCATGGTGTAGAGGGAGAGTACAAGGGAACCTGCAACAAATGGATCAAGCGGATGACCCATGGCGCCAATATAGGTACTGAAGAGTATAAGCTGAATAATAAGAGGTACACTTCTCAGAATATCCAAAACTCCCCCAAGTAAAACATTCGTGAATTTATTGGCTTCTGCTCTCAGGAACCCCACGACCAATCCCAGTAACGTCCCGATTCCTATCGCCACCAATGAAATATAAATAGTGTTCAAAACACCGGTCAGAATAAATCCAGAATCATTCCAGGATAAAGGAGTAAAAAATGACATCCCCATCAGATATCTCCTTTAAACAGTTTTTGGGAAAGAAGTGAAGCACTTAACAGGACAAACCGGGTGATCACAAAGTACATGACAGCCGCAACCATAAAAAATTCCAGCGTTCTAAAAGAAAGTGACTGAAGCCTTTGGGTCTCACCCGAGAGCTCGTTCATTCCCACCAGGATACCCAAGGAACTCATAAGGATGGACCAGACAAACTGGTTGGTCATGGGGTGATAAATACGCCTGAACATCTGGGGAAGAATAATATAGCGATAGACCTGTATGCTACTCATCCCCAGAGATTTTGAGGCACTGTACTGCGTCTTGGGGATGGACTGAAAGCCACCCCTGAAGGTCTCGGTAAGGTATCCTGCATTGACAAAGACAAGGGCGCTGAGCACAGCCACATAAGGTGAGAGATGAATGCCGAAGGCTCCCAGGCCAAAGTAAGCCATATAGATCTGAAAGAGTGCCGGTGTATTTCTGGCAATTTCAACCCATACCGTTGCCGGAAGCGAATATTTCCTGGAATCGGACATCTTCGCGATGGCCAGTAACACAGCCAGAACAATACCGATCAGCATAGACAAAACAGAGACATGCAGGGTGACAAATGCGCCATTCAACAACTGGGGCATCTTTTGGAAAACGATATTCCAGTGAAACTCATACTCCATAGAAATTCCTCTCTAATGAGACCTCAAAAAAGATAATCTTGGAAGTTCTGAGTTCACCGGAAACTGCCAACAGCTGAAAAACAACCTTCAAAACTACTTGTTATCCCTGAGCGCCTGAATCAGATCAGCTGGAGCATCAGAACCAAAGTGCTGGTTATACCTCTCGTTCATCTTTCCATCCCGTATCTGGTGGACCAAAAAAAGATTCAGATAATTGATCCAGGCCAGTTCACTTCTCTTCGCAATCATGCCAACAACATCATCATAATTGGGTACAAAGGGGCCAGCCACGTAATCCTTAAACTCCTTGGTCTGCAGCTTAGTGGCGATATTTGTGTTGGTGGAGATAACTGCGTCAACCTTTCCCTGATACAATCCGAGATAGGCATCATTTTCAGATTTAAAAGAGGTGTAATTGGACTTTCCCCAGCCTTTTTTCTCTGCATAGGCGAGATATTCGGTTTCATAGGTAGTACCAAGAGCAGCACCGACCTTAACATTCTTCAGGTCATCAAATGTATTGACGCCACTGTCTTTCTTGGAAATCACCTGAAACTTAAAGATAAAGTAGGGATAGGAAAAACCAACCGATTTTGCCCTTTCCAGGGTATCAGAAGTAGAACCGATAACAACATCTGTTTTTCCTGATACCAGTGAGGGAATTCGATCTCCCCAGGTAAGATTCATAACTTCCGCTTTCACTCCAAGGGCGGCGGCTAAATCATTACAATAATCGACATCAAATCCCGCGGGCTTATTCTCCTGGTTAAAATAACCCATGGGAGGGAAGTCAAGAACCACACCACAGTTTAAGAC
>JAOZLI010000016.1:8151-18015 GCA_029934915.1 Desulfocapsa sp.
CCTGGTTAAAATAACCCATGGGAGGGAAGTCAAGAACCACACCACAGTTTAAGACACCCTTTTTTATTACAGTATCAAGTTGATCTGCATGTGCTGTAGAAACAGAAAGCACTGCCACAAAAGATACGACAAACCAAGAAACCATTTTTGTTAACTTCATTCTTTCTCCTTTTATTCTGGATTGTTATGGCTAAAAAACCTGCCAGTTCACAGATATGAATAAAAATCTGTATATTTTCAAACTCTTCACATACCACACAATTAATAGCTTAGCAGTCAAAAAGTAAATAAGAATTATTTCTCTTTGCTCTTTACTGATTTCCCTGGTGAGGACATTGACTTTCTGCATGTCAGTGTGTAATTGTTTAAAAAGCTCTCGACCAACCAACAATAAACATAAGGAAAACACCATGATTCGTATCGGATTATTTTTGGCAACAAACCTGGCAATCCTTCTCCTTTTAGGGATTGTGATGAGTCTACTGGGCATTGACTCCCGGTCCACCTCCGGCCTGCTGGTCATGGCGGCAATGTTTGGTATGGGAGGCTCATTTATCTCACTGGCCATGTCCAAATGGATAGCAAAAAAATCCACGGGCGCCCACGTAATAGAACACCCTCAAAACAAAACCGAACAGTGGCTGCTTGACATGGTTCGCTACCTGGCTGAAAAGGCGGGTATCGGAATGCCTGAGGTGGCCATTTATGATGCCCCGGACATGAACGCATTTGCAACAGGGATGAAACGTGATGATGCTCTAATCGCCGTCAGTACCGGTCTGCTGCAGAACATGAGCTACAATGAAATAGAAGGAGTCCTGGCCCATGAGATCAGTCACGTTGCCAATGGTGACATGGTTACTCTAGCCCTGATTCAGGGAGTACTGAATACTTTTGTGATATTCCTCTCACGAATAGTCGCAACCGTGATCGACAATTTCCTCAGTCGGGATGATGATGGCGGCGGGCTTGGGTTTATGGGATACATGGCTGTAACCATTTTTCTTGAGATGATTCTCGGCCTGTTTGCTTCAATCATTGTTATGTGGTTTTCCAGAAAGCGTGAGTTCCGTGCCGACAGTGGGGCTGCCCATCTTGCCGGCCGTGGGAAAATGATCGAGGCTCTACAGCGTCTCCAGACGCATCATGAGCCCTCACATTTGCCGGATCAGGTTTCAGCCTTCGGTATCCGCCCCAAAGAGGGTGGTCTTGCTAATCTTTTTCGCAGTCACCCTCCCCTCGATGAACGAATTCAAGCACTGCGGGAGAGTTCTAACTGAAGATCGCCCTGAAGATATCCATCCCCGGAGTCAGACCTTTCGTCGCTTACAACGGGCTGTCGCCTGAGCAACGAGCGGATCGTCAGGCCAGTAATGCTTGGGATAGCGGCCCGCCAATTCCTTTTTCACTTCGGGATAGGTATTTTTCCAAAAGGACGCCAGATCGGCAGTAACCTGGACAGGACGCCGTGCCGGAGACAGCAGATGCACAAGGACAGTGAGTTTTCCATTAAACACTGTCGGGGTGGTGGTTTCGCCAAACATTTCCTGCAACCTGACGGCCATGACCGGTGCTTCCCCTGCCCTGTATTCCAGTTTTATTTTTGATCCACTGGCCGCCTGATAATGCGTGGGGAGCAGGTTCTCAAGCTGTTGCTGTTTCTTCCAGGACAGCCTGGAGAGCAGGATGGAATAGACATCTAGTTTCTTTACCTGTTTCAGGCTTAGCGTAGACCCCAGATACGGTACGAGCCAGGACATATCATTCATCAATGCTTTACTGGAAACATCCGGCCAGTTTTCAGGCGCTAATGCGTGAGCCGTTTTCATTTTGGCCTGCAGTTCGCGACTTTTTTTCTGCCAGTTCAGGCACTGAGCGCCATATTCTTTCAGGCCAGCCAGAAAACAGTCTAAAACTCGTCCAGAATCAGGATTTACCAGCAGATCACGCCTGATTTCAAGACTTCCCAGCGAAAGAACAGTGGCAGCCTCCACCTTTTTCCCGTTCCATTCTATTCGGTCATTTTTTGAGAGCAGATGCTGATGATTTTTGCTGATATCATCCAGTGAAATTGATGCAGCCAGAAAAATACGACCCTGTTTCGTGCCTCCATCCACATTTGCCGCAACCAGAAAATCCGCCCTTTGCAGATGATCGGAGACCATTAGAGTTACCCCCCGCCCGGAGGCGAGCAAATGCATGGCAGATCCGGGTGGTTTTCGAGCTATTCGTTCGGGATAGCTATAAGCCAGAAGATTTCCTGCATCTCCAGTGGTCACGGGCGACCTTCCTGGTTTCCCTAAAATCCTCTGATATTGCGCAGCCTCTCGCAGAATGCGATGACAAAGAGAAATATCTGCACCCCTGGCTCGGATATGATTGTTCTTTTTTTGTTGGAAAAGACCCAGGATTTCCAGCCGATCTTCAATATCAACACTGCCCCCATTCTGCTTACCTCGAAACAGATCACGGTTCTGCAAAAGAGCAGCTATTCGACAGGCAAGTGTAGAGTTTCCCTGCTCCTGTCCTTTCAAGAGCATTAAGGCTAGACGTGGATGCAAAGGCAACCCGGCAATTTTTTTGCCAAGAATGGTGAGTGTTCCTTTGTTATCAATTGCTCCCAATTGTTCCAAAAGCGAGCGTGCCTGTTTAATCTGCCCCTGCCTCGGCGGGTCTGGCCACCTCAGTTCCAAGGGGTCTTTCACTCCCCATTGCAATACTTCAAGGAGCAGCGGGCTTAAATCCGCATTTAGTATCTCTGGCGGTAAAAAATCGGGTCTTGAAAAGTGTACTGATTTGGTCCACAACCGGTAACAGACACCGGGTGCAAGCCTACCCGCACGACCACTTCGCTGGGTGGCAGACGCCTTGGAAATGGGCAGGGTTTTTAAGGCACTCAGACCATTTGCAGGAGAAAAATGGATCCTTTTCATCAAACCGGAATCAATAACCACCGAAACACCCTCAATGGTAAGACTGGTTTCAGCAATGGGTGTTGCCAGGATGATACGCCGCTGCTCAGATTGTGCAAACACCCTATCCTGCTTCTCCTGAGGCAGATCTCCATACAGGGGCAGAACCTGAAAATCCCCATCTAGTTTACTGGCAACCGCTTTAATTTCTCCTGCACCTGGCAGAAAAGCAAGAATATCACCCTCCTCTTCCTGAACAGCATGCTGAATTGCACGTACCATGCGCGGAATCAGATAATCACTGGATTCACGGGACTGATAGTGTACTTCCACCGGAAAACAACGCCCTTCTCCTGTGATAACCGGTGCATTATCAAGAAGCTGAGATAATTGCTCACCCGCAATGGTTGCAGACATAATCATCAGTTTTAAGTCGTCCCGCAGTTCAAGAACATCAAGACAAAAGGCCAGTGCCAGATCCGATGAAATGCTCCGTTCATGGAACTCATCGAAAATGACCAGGCCAACTCCTGAAAGCTCGGGATCATTTTGAATCATCCTCAGGAAAACGCCTTCGGTAACCACCTCGATTTGCGTTTCTGCACTGATCTTCCGATCAAATCGAATACGATATCCCACCAGCCCTCCAAGCAACGTACCGGCAAGCTCACTCATTCGTCTTGCAGCCATGCGGGCAGCAAGGCGTCGTGGTTCCAAGATGATTATTTTTTTCTTCCCGAGCCAGGGAGAACCCAGAAGGGCCAAAGGTACAATGGTGGTCTTTCCAGAACCCGGATCTGCAGTAAGAATTACGGACTGGTGTTTGTCCAGGCTAGTTTTCAGGGTGGGCAATACAGTGTGGATTGGAAAATGGGGCAGATCATATTTCATCGTCTAGCTATACCATTACTTCTTGTTCATCTCAACAAATCCTGAAGAGACAGCCGTGGAATGTATAGCATTTATTGACTATCATTCATTTTTCCCTTTGGCCTTTACTCTTTTCAAGGTACCCTAACAAGAAATCCTCCTGAAAGAATACCAAGTAATATTTTTTCTCAGACAGGCATTGAACAACGAGGTGAATCTTGGAAAAAAAGAAAGAAACGTTTCGTGATGCAATATTTATCATAGTTGATGAAGAGTCGTGCCCATTTTACAGCGTGGGCGAGGAAATCAAAGTTGAAAGCGCTGGACTGTCGATGTCAGCCTACAAACCTGGTTGCCTCTATCTTTCCCAGAAGATTGCGACCATTCTTGCGTCAAAAGAGAGTTTCGGAACATTTTCAAAAATATCTGTCCAGAAATCCAGGTACGATTGCGGCGGCTGTGAAGGAAAAATCCACTTTGAGTATAAGAGAGATAAGGATTTCGCCACACTGCAGATGAAATTGCTGGAAGAAGCAGAAGAAAAGCGTCGGAAAAAGCATCTTGCAAGGTACTTTGGGGTTCTGCGTAAACTTAGCCTGTTTGATTACCTGGAAGATGCCCCCTTAAGAGACCTCACGATGCTCCTCGAATTCAAGACCATTCCCTTCGGCAAGGTGGTTGTAAAAAAAGGAACTCCCGGCACCAATTTCTTCATCATATTACAGGGTCAGGTAGAAGTAAAAGCTGACGATGGCGGCAAGCTCGCTGATATTGGAACCGGGGAAATGTTTGGTGAAATGAGCCTGCTTTCAGCAGAGCCGTTTATGCACTCTATTCATTCTGTTAAGACCACTCAAATAGCAATACTCAGCATTAAAAACTTCAAAGAAATACTGAAAGATTTCCCGGTGCTGCAGATGTTTTTATTCAAATTACTGTTAGACCAGGCCCAGACAGTTGCACTGAAGTCAGGCAATATCAGCTCAGGCATGACTGGGGAACTTTCTGAGATAGCACCGGTTGATCTTTTGCAGCTGATTAACTCTTCCCAAAAAACAGGTACCATGGACCTTGCTCTCGACCAAGGTCGGGGAATGGTCTTTTTTAGAGGGGGGGAGATTGTCTACGCCCGCTACCTGACGTATCGCGGCAAGCAAGCGATTTTTGCACTTATGGGTATGAAATCCGGTCATTTTAGCTATACAAAGGGAATTCCCGATGTACTTGAAAAAGTAGCACCCCTCGGCGCTTTCATGGGACTGATAATGGAAGGGGTTCAGAGACTCGATGAGAGTAAAGTAGCATAGGCAAGAATATTCATTGTTTACGCTGATAGGTCTGCAGAGTAAACACCTGTTCTGCAGCAATCTCCTCTTCGAACTGTAGTTGAAAGTCTTTTTCAGGAATAGGTGGAAAAAAGGCATCTCCCGTATATTCCTGCCGAATAACCGAAAGAAGAATTGTATCAGCAAACGCCATGGCCTCGCGATAGACTGTTTCTCCACCTATGATAAAGACTTTCGCCTGATTTCGACAATGATGAAGCCCTTCAGCCAGGCTTTGCGCCATATCACAGCCCGTGAGAACCAGGCTGCTGTTTGTGCTGAGCACAACATTCTGTCTGCCAGGAAGTGCACATGCAATGGAATCAAAGGTTTTCCGCCCCATAATGATTCCATGCCCCATGGTGACCTTCTTGAAATGCTGCAAATCTTCTGGAATATGCCAGGGGATACTATTTTTGTATCCGATCACCCTGTTTTTATCCATGGCTGCTATTAAAATAAGTTTCATGGCTTCATTTGTGAACAACTCCTAAAGTGCTTTGCTGCTAGGGCTCATTCAAAAAAATAATGAAATCTCTTTTTTTCCTGTATTTTGCCCACGCTTTTGTAATACACTTCTTTTAACATACTTGTTTTGTTTTACTCTTACCGTAAATTTATTCGGATACAAAATCGAATAGTTGGAGGCTGTATATGAAGATAATTTGTCCTCATTGTGAAATACAAGGCTCGGTGGATGATTCACTGGCCGGGAAAAAATTACGTTGTCCCAAGTGCAGTAAGGTATTTCTGGTAGGGGGTGATACGCCACCGGAAACAAGCGATGACGATCTGCAATCCCCGGAAATTATTGCTCCACCAGAACCTGAAGCCACGCCAGATCCTCCCGCCCCCCTCCCTGAAGAAATGGAAGAGACGGAAGAGACGGAACTTCCAGAAAATGAAGAAGAACTTGAAATCATGGGAGAAGAGGATGACGATGATGGCCTCCTTGCCCTGATGGATGAAGATGATATTTCTTCAGACCTTAAAACCTGTTCAGTGTGCTCACAATCTTTTGCGCCGGAATTTTTGGTAGAAAAAGATTCAAAGCTTTATTGCGCCATGTGCGAGCCCACCAGCGAAGATGAAGAAGAAGAACTTGCCTTTGACAATGACAGCGTTACTGCAAGCGAAGAAATCGTCACCGAAGAAGACGATAACGATGAGACTCTCGCATTTGCAATGGACGAGGACAGCGATGCTGACGAAGCTCAGGAAAAAGTGGCTCTACAGCCCTGCTCAAAATGTGGCGAATCTCTTCACCCTGAGTTTCTGGATACCTTCGATGGCAAGCTGTATTGCGCCTTTTGTCTTCCCGAAGACAAGGAAGAGAACCTTGAATTAACCGATGACAGCATTCAGGAGGAAGGCGATGAAGACCTAAGCTTTGAAACTGATACGCTGCTTAAGGCCGCTATTACCGAACCACCTGAGACAACGAGCGAAACAGATGTCTCTGAGAATCAAGAACGTGTTGATATTGAAGACGAAGGTGAAGATGTAGAAACTACAGAAGCTGAAGAAAAAGAAGAACTATCAGTAAATGCCACCGACTTCACAGTGGGAGAAGTACTAAAAGAGGCATGGCAGAAGACAAAGGGTGCCAAGGGTACACTCTGGGCGGCATTCGGCGTTATGTATCTTATTCTTATTGCTGTCAGCTTTGGTGGTTCCTTTGCTGTTTCCAGCATGTTTCTTCAGGACAGTCCCGGACTGGCCATGGGACTTAACGGAACGTTACAACTACTTTCCAGCTGGCTCTCCCTGGTTTTCACAGCCGGCGTAATCTTGATAGGTGTCCACAAGGCACGCAAGCAACCAACAAGCTGGAAAACGGTGTTTGGTGGATTTTCAGGCTCGAAGATTGTTGCCATAACAATCGCAAGTTTTTTACAGCTTCTGCTTATAGGCATCGGTTTTATCCTGCTTATAATACCAGGAATTTATCTCACCATCGGATACGGCCTCACCCTGCCGCTTATTATGGACAAAGGCCTTGGCCCATGGGAAGCGCTTGAAACATCAAGAAAGACCATTCATAAAAAATGGTGGACTGTCTTTGGCGTCTATGTGGTCATGATGCTTCTCTATATGGTTTCGGCCGTTCCACTGGGCATTGGTCTTATCTGGACGATTCCCATGTTTATGCTCGCAGTAGGTGTCGTCTACGTTCGTTTTTTTGGTACATCTGATACTGATGAGCAAGACGTTTTAGAAATAGATGAAGAAACAGAAGTGGAGAGTGAAGAGTCAGTATAAAATTCATCTCCTGATGCTCCTGTGTGCCACACTGGTCTCAGGATCATTCCCAGTCGGGGCGGCAATCAGTAAGGAACTTGATCCTGCCGCCCTGACTCTTATTCGTTTTGGAATTGCAAGCCTGCTCTTCGCTCCCATTGTCTGGTATCGATTCGGGCTTGCAGTTTCGCCAGCTGCCTTATTTCGTTATTCTATTATTTCCGCAGTATTGGTCGTATTCTTCTGGTGTATGTTCCTTGCCTTGCGTTACACATCCGCCCTCAATACCAGCGCCATTTTTACTCTTGTCCCTTCTTTTGCTGGAATATACGCTATCTTCCTTAACAAAGAACGCCTGGGAAAAGCACGTCTTGCCGCCCTGCTTATTGGTGTTACCGGGGCATTGTGGATCATTTTTCGCGGAGACCTCGGCATGCTCACCAGCTTGGCCTGGAACCGGGGCGACCTGATTTTCCTGGGTGGATGTGTGGTCATGGGATTCTACACACCCCTTGTACAAAAACTCCACCGGGGTGAGCCCATGGTCCAAATGGCCTTCTGGATCACTGTAACCGGAACACTCTGGCTTCTCATTCCAGGGGGAACAAAGTTGATGGAACTCGAGCTTGCTGAAATTTCATCAAAGGTCTGGTTTGGCGTATTCTATCTCGCCATTTTTTCCACCATTATCACCTTCTTCCTCACGCAATACTGCATTCTTTTTATTGGACCGACAAGAGCCATGGCATACTCCTATTTGTACCCCGGACTTGTCTTGATCATCGATCTCATCTTCGGTGGTCTGTGGCCAGGCATTCAAATTATTCCGGGTATCCTGATCGTTTTGATTGCCATGCTTGTTGTTCAGTCTATGAAAACAAAAAACAAATAGTATTCTCTTACTGTGCTCTTGCACGTTCACGAAAAAACTTCTTCATTTTATTGTCGACAGAACATATACTGGAAAAAATGTTTTCACCCCACAATCCGTTTCAATCGACAAACCCTTTAGAAACAAAGCGACAATTACAGTGACAACTCCCTGATCGTCAAACAGCTCCAAAAAAGACTTGACTTGCGAAAGATTCTCACTTACATTTAGTATTAATTATCGCATGGAGGAGTCAATGCAATTACGAATGACAAATCAGCGGGAAATGATCCTGCGTGAGCTTAAAAAAAGTAAAGGGCATCTTACGGCAGACGAGTTGTACGAACGTGTAAAGAAATTTATGCCCCGAATCAGCCTGGCAACTGTCTATAGAAACCTTGAGATATTGTCTGACATTGGGATGATTCGCAAACTTGAAATCAGTGGACGTCAAAAACGTTTTGACAGCGAACTTGAAGAGCATGATCACATCTACTGTGTCCAGTGTCAGCGAATAGACAATCTTGATATTGGCCCCAGGGACTTCGATCTGCCTGTAGAAGATACAAAGGGATATGCAATTACCGGCAGAAGACTGGAAGTAACAGGTCTCTGCCCTGCATGTCAGAAAAAATTAAACAAAACAGCAAATATAAAATCGAAAGGAGCAGCTAAAATGGCTTGTGCATGTAAAAAAGGCGAATTGAATGACAAGCAAAGAGAAGTTCTTGAGGCAATGGATAAATGTGATGGCCCATGCGCATCTAAAGATATTGCTGAAGCTGTAGGCAAGGAAACAAAGCAGATCAGCTGTCAAATCACTGCCTTAAAGAAAAAAGGCTTTGTAGACAGCCCGGTACGATGCAAATACGAAATCACCAGTGATGGTAAAAGCGCTCTGAAAGCGTAGGGGACACGACAATGGCAACACTACAGGGAAGCAGAACTGAAAAAAACATCCTTACCGCTTTTGCCGGCGAGTCCCAGGCGCGAAATCGTTACTCTTACTACGCCAAGGCCGCAAAAAAAGAAGGCTACGTGCAGGTATCCACAATTTTTGAGCGTACTGCTGAACAGGAACGGGCTCATGCCAAAACCTTACTTAAGTTTCTGAAAGGTGGTGAGGTGGTAATTACCGCCAGTTACCCGGCAACTCCCCCTGGCAGCACCCTCGAAAACCTGAAAAATGCAGCTCAGGGCGAAGAGCATGAGTACGAAACCATGTACCCCGAATTTGCAGATATTGCAGACGAGGAAGGTTTTGCAGTTATTGCTGTCACTATGCGTGCCATTGCAGTGGCTGAAAAGCAGCATGCTGCTACCTACAGAGCAATTATTGCAAACCTTGAAGCAAACAAGATGTTTGAAAAAGATGATGCGGTAAACTGGTACTGTTTAAAGTGCGGATTTACACATAAAGGAAATAAAGCTCCAAAGAAATGTCCGGCCTGCAGCCACTCGCAAGCATATTTTGAGCTGCTGGCAGAAAACTATTAAAGCGGGCAAGCCCGTAAGGCTGTTAGGGGATGTATGCGGCCAGATCAGAAAACTTTACATTAAAAGATGCCTAAGTAAAAAACTTCATATGCGAGGCACGCAAATTTAACGGAACGAGGCATACTTTAGTACGTCGCAGTGATGGTAA
>JAOZLI010000016.1:18115-19784 GCA_029934915.1 Desulfocapsa sp.
GACGCCATCCAGGAGAAAGACTATGAAACCATTAGTAACCAACGAAGCACCCGATTTCACCGCAATAGCAGTAATGCCAGACAACACTTTTAACGAAGCATTCAAACTCTCCGACATGCGCGGAAAGTATGTCCTGCTCTTTTTCTATCCCCTGGATTTTACTTTTGTCTGCCCTTCGGAGATCCTGGCTTTCAACAAAGCCGTGGATGCCTTTAAGGCGAATAACTGCGAAGTGGTTGGCATTTCAATCGATTCCCACTTCAGCCATCTCGCTTGGAAAAACACTGCAGTGAATGATGGTGGTATCGGTAACGTTCAGTTTCCACTGGTGGCAGATCTGGACAAATCTATCTCTAAAAATTACGGCGTACTGCTGGATATGGGTATTGCGCTCCGTGGTCTTTACCTGATCGACAAAGAGGGCATCATTCGCCATCAGGTGGTAAATGATTTACCCCTTGGTCGAAACGTTGACGAAGCACTTCGTATGCTCGACGCCCTGCAGTTTACCGAAGAGCATGGCGATGTCTGCCCTGCCAACTGGAACAAAGGTGATGATGCCATGGAACCAACTGCAGAAGGTGTTGCTAAATATCTTTCTGAGCACAACGCCTAAACCGCAGCTGTACATTAGCATTTTTTAACAATCTGTAGCCCTTTTTTTATTTACAGGATGTGATGTAGTTAAACTTCTTAGAAGGAGAACGTATCATGGCAGAAAAACAGGGAATTTATAAGTGCAAGATTTGTGGGAATGTTGTAGAAGTAGTACATGCAGGTGCTGGAGATCTCACCTGTTGCGGCAGTCCAATGGAATACATGAAAGAAAATAGCATTGATGCTGCAACTGAAAAACATGTGCCTGTCATTGAAAAAGTTGACGGTGGTTACAAAGTGACCGTCGGCAGCGTAGCACATCCCATGGCCGACGACCATTTCATTGAGTGGATTGAGCTCATTGCGGGTAGTCAGTGTTATCGCCAACTTCTCAGCCCTGGTGATGCGCCTGAGGCTGTTTTTGCGACATCAGCAGATTCTGTAACAGCCAGAGCATATTGTAACTTGCATGGTGTCTGGAAATCCTGATACCTATCATATTAATATAAGACAGCTCGTAAAACAAAATTTTGGATGGCGACTACGCCATATTAAGGAGTGTGGAATTATGTCCCAACCAGAAGATATGTACCAGTGTCAGACCATGAATTGTGGTTTTATTTTTGATCCTGACAGGGGTGATCGCAAAGGAAAGATTAAGAAAGGAACAAAGTTTGAAGATCTTCCTGAGGATTGGCGATGTCCTGTCTGTGGTGCGACGGTAAAGGCTTTTAGACCTCTGGCAGGGCCAGGTTCTGTCCACGAAGAAAACGCCAGACCTTCCTCCGAAACCGGGGCGAAGGAGGTGGCAGAAGGAGCAGCAGCAGGTATGAAAAAGTATAAATGTGACATTTGTGGCTATGTGTATGATCCGGCAGAGGGCGATGACGCCGCAGGAATTGCAGCCGGCACAAGCTTTGACGATCTACCCGACGACTATGAATGCCCGGTATGCGGGGCAGGAAAAGACGAGTTTTCAGAGGTGTAATGCAGGAAGTCTGAGATCTTTGTGGTGGTAGTTTTAAAGGCGCAGAAACCAGATATTCATTCTGTTTGCTGCGCCTTTTTTTAT
>JAOZLI010000017.1:0-2546 GCA_029934915.1 Desulfocapsa sp.
AGTTAATATTCCGAGCATTATTTTTTATAAATAACGAAGAGTTTGGGCAAAAGGGGCATTCTCGGACAAGCTTCTAGCAGTTGTTCCCTTAAAGCTGCAATGTTCTATTAGCCCCTTTACTGTTTGTCAATCGCTATTTTTTGTTTGCTGGGTTTCTTAGGGTTCTTTTGAGGCGTTGTTCGTGGGTGGGTATCATTTCTGTAACATATTGAAATAAAATGTGAAAATATATTCATGAGAGTGGCGCAATAGGGGGAAATGAATGGGAAAATGTTTTATACTGCGTCCTGATGGAATTGCTGCTATTTCTTGACAGTTGGTTGTTTTTATGTTTTAATGTCTCGTTGGAACGGGATGTAGGCGGGTGTAGCTCAGTTGGTAGAGTACAAGCTTCCCAAGCTTGGGGTCGCGAGTTCAAACCTCGTCGCCCGCTCCAGTGTCAGTGAGTTTATCCACTGGCGCCATACCACTTTCTCAGTTGAGATCGTGGCTATGAAAGTGGGCTTTGCCCGCTTTTTTTTATGCCCGAATTACAGGGCATGGCAATGTTACGTAGCGCATTATGAGTGATGAATATATAATAGAAAAGGTGCAGGAATTTGCCGAAGGCTTTTTGCCTTCCATGGGTCTTGAACTTGTTGAGGTGCAGTTTCGGCAGGAAGGACATGGTTGGGTGTTGCGTCTCTTTATTGACGGGCCGGATGGTATTGGTGTCGACCAGTGCGCGAGTGTGAGTCGTGAGATGAATGTGTTTCTCGATGTCGAGGACTTTATTCCAGATGCATTCCATCTGGAGGTGTCATCCCCAGGTCTTGAACGCCCATTGCGCACTATTGACGATTATAAGCGCTTTGCTGGCAAGAAGGCACGTGTCAAGTTGCGGCACCCCATTGATGGACAGAAAATGTTTGTCGGGCTTGTGGGTGAATCTGATGAGCATGGGTTTGAGCTGATCCTTGAAGATGACAGCACAATGCGAATTCATTTGGATCAAATACGAAAAGCTCGGCTGACATTATGATTTATGCACATATGCAGGGACTCCGCTCACAACGAGATTTGTAAGTTGTGCGGCCATAGGAGCTGAGTCGGTTTTCATATAAAACAGAGAGTGCCGGATTAATAAATCCAGGATAAAATTGTTTTGCGGGGAATGAAATGGTATCGGATTTAAAACGCATCATCGACCAGATATGCAGAGACCGGGGATTTGATAAAAATCTTCTGATCAAAGCAATAGAAGAGGCTGTTGAGTCAGCTGCCAAAAAGAAGCTGGGCGCCAGACGTGACATTGAAGTACGCTTTAACGAAGAATTCGGTGAGGTTGAGGTCTTTCAATTTCGCACAGTGGTCGAGACTGTGGAAGATGAGCAGACAGAAATATTCATGGATGAAGCTCAAGCCCTTGACCCTGAAGTTCAGCTTGGTGATGAGCTTGGCGAGAAGATGGAAAATATTGAAGATCTTGGGCGTATTGCTGCCCAATCTGCAAAGCAGGTCATTATCCATAAAATGAAGGACGCCGAGCAGGATGTTATTTATGAGATGTTTAAGGATCGCAAGGGCGAAATTGTAAGCGGCATTGTTCAGCGGTTTGAGCGCGGCAATATGATCGTTAATCTCGGCCGTACCGATGCTATTCTGCCCCGTGACCAGCAAATTCCAAAGCGTTCGTTTAATCAGGGAGATCGTATTCGGGCCTATCTTGATGATGTTCGCGAAACTGCTAGAGACTCTCAACTGGTTTTGTCGCGAACCTGTAATGACTTTTTGGTTAAGTTGTTCACTATGGAAGTTCCTGAAATTGCAGAGGGAATTGTCGAAGTTATGGGCGTGAGTCGTGAGCCTGGATTTCGTGCTAAAATTGCAGTAAGCTCTCTTGAAACGGATGTTGATCCTGTGGGTGCATGTGTTGGAATGAAGGGGTCACGCGTTCAGAATGTTGTACAGGAATTGCAAGGGGAGCGGATTGATATTGTACCTTGGAGTCCTGATCCTGCCAAATATGTATATAACGCGCTTGCTCCCGCCCATGTCTCTATGGTTATGGCGGATGACGATGCCAAGACATTGTTGGTGGTTGTACCAAATGATCAGCTTTCTCTCGCCATTGGACGGCAGGGACAAAATGTTCGGCTAGCCTCCCGTTTACTGGGATGGCGCATTGACGTGAAAAGTGAGCAACGCTATGCCAACCTGAAAGAACCCGGGTATCAATCTCTTCTGGCCATTGATGGTATAGAAGAGCCATTGGCTGACCAACTTCTGGCAAGAGGTGTCTTCTCTGTGGAGAAACTGGCTGAGGCAAGTATTGAGGATTTGATTGTCATTCGCTCCATCGATGAGGGGAAGGGCGCGTTTCTAGTTGAAACCGCTAAGAATATGCTTGCAGATGGTATTACTACAGCTTCTTATGGTGAATCAGAAACAGTTGATGAACAGGAAGATGAGGTAGACGGTAACATGGAAGCTTCATCAGAAGAGCAGACGACCGATGTGGAAATATCTGAACAGGATGCTGACGATGAAGGTGAAGTGAGAGCGTC
>JAOZLI010000017.1:2646-19702 GCA_029934915.1 Desulfocapsa sp.
GATGACAGTGAAGTAAATTCACCAGTAGAACAAGCAGCCGATGTGGAAATATCTGAACAGGATGCTGACGATGAAGGTGAAGTGAGAGCGTCGGATGAAGAAATATCTGGAAATGCTGTTGAAGATGACAGTGAAGTAAATTCACCAGTAGAACAAGCAGCCGATGTGGAAATATCTGGACAAGATGCGGATGATGTAAGTGAAGTTGAAGTGAGACCGACGGATGAAGAAGTACCTGGAAATACTGTTGAAGAAGACAGTGAAGTAAAAGAGAATACAGACATAGACACTGACGTACAGGTTGAAAACCAAAACCAGTAAAAAGCAAGGCATCAGAACATGTCTTGTGTGTCGCAAGCGGACTGCTAAAGCAGATTTGCGAAAGTATGTTTGGAATTCTGATGCGGGCACAGTGGTATTGGATAAAGCTCAAATTTTGCCTGGTAGAGGCGCTTATTGTTGTTCCGATGGAAAATGCGAAGAGTATTTTCTAAAGGGAAAGCAGAGATGGAAGAGAGCCTTTCGGTTGAATTGATATTTTGTATTGCAGATTCCCTTAGGAAAGATTCGAAAAAAGCAGGAGTAGTGAATGAGCAGGGTTAGAATTTATGAGTTGGCCAAAGAGGCTGGCATGGCAAGCAAGGTTTTGGCTGAAAAACTGATTGAACTTGGGTACGACATTAAAGGTCACAGCTCAACAGTTGACGACGAGACGGCTGCGAAAATTCGTAGTAGTGTATTGCAAAGTTCCGATTCTGAATTGGTCGAGAAGAGAATTAACGCCGAAAAGAAAGGTGGTACCACTGTGATACGTCGCAGGGCTACAACTATCATTCGCAGGAAGAAAAAGGATCTTGAAGAAGACGCTCCAGAAATTGAGGATCCAGCGGAACTTAAGGTCGATGACGATGAGCCTGAGGCAGTTGCCTCCTCGGAAGAGGAAAAGACGATAGTCAAAGAGGATGCTGCAGAAGAAGTCGCTGCTCCAGAAAGGGCCGCAGTTGAACCTGAGAAAGAATCCTCAGAAGAACTTTCCAGTGAATCTGCTTCACAAGAAGAACTCGAAACCAAATCGGCTGCTCCCACCGTCGAGGAACTGATTGCCCAAAAAGCCGAGAAAGATGCGGCTGAGGCTACAGCAAAAGCGGCAGAAAAAGTGGAAGAAGAGAAAAAAGCTGCCGAGACGAAAGCAAAAGCAGAAGCTGCAAAACCTGTCAAGAAAGGAATAGCCAGAGTTATTGGTACCATAGAATTACCCAAAGAAGAGCCAAAACGACCACCAAGAAAGAAAACTAGTCGTCCTCCGACGAAAAAGAATGGTCCAAAATTTCAACCTAATCAACCAGCCGCTGATCCTGCTGCAAGCCGTGACAAGAAAAAAGGTAAGCGTGGCGGAGTACCGGAAACTGATGATGCTGCGAAGGGTGGAAAAGGTTTTAAAGGGAAGAAGAAAGGCCGCAAGAATGTCAGAGTAACCCGTTTTGGGTATGAAGGCGACCGCTTTGGCAAGCGTGGCAAGAGGAGGAAGGGCAAGGGAAAAAGTGCAGTTGTTCAGCCTGCCAGCGAGATGAAGGCCAGTAAAAAGAAGGTTAGGATATACGAGACCATCAGTGTGGGGGATTTTGCTCATCGCATGCGGGTTAAGGCCAGTGAAATTATCACTAAGTTAATGGAACTTGGTGTTATGGCCACAGTTAATCAGGCGCTCGATGTAGATACAGCAACCCTGGTCGCTGGTGATTTTGGTTACGAAGTGGAACAGGCGGTTACCGAAGAGATTGGTGTTCAGCAACTCACCGAGAAGGAAGAAGGCGGCGAGGCTGTACCAAGATCTCCTGTCATCACCGTTATGGGGCATGTTGATCATGGAAAAACCTCCATTCTTGATGCCATTCGTAAAACAGATGTGGCCGATGGTGAAGCTGGTGGAATTACCCAGCATATAGGTGCCTATCATGTGAAATCCGCATCTGGAGATGTGACCTTTGTTGATACTCCAGGTCATGCTGCTTTTACCGAGATGCGTTCTCGTGGTGCACAGATTACGGATCTCGTTATCCTTGTTGTTGCCGCCGATGATGGTGTTATGAATCAGACCCGTGAGGCTATTCATCATGCCCAGGCAGCTGAAGTTCCCATTATCGTAGCTGTGAATAAAATCGATAAAGATAATGCTGATACTGATCGGGTAAAAAGGGAACTTGCAGAACTTGATCTCGCCCCGGAAGAATGGGGTGGAACGACAATTTTCTGTGAGATGTCCGCAAAAAATAATACCGGAATTGATAATCTGCTGGAAAATATCGAGTTGATGGCTGAAATGCTTGAGCTTAAAGCCGATCCAAACCGGAAAGCTACAGGGCATGTTGTCGAGGCCAAGCTGGACAAGGGCCGGGGGCCTGTTGCCACAGTTCTTATTCAGGAAGGAACACTTAACGCAGGTGATCATTTTGTTGTCGGCCAGTTTAGCGGAAAAGTCCGGGCACTTCTGGATTATAGAGGGAAGCCTATCAAAACTGCAGGCCCATCGATACCTGTTGAAGTTCAGGGGATTACCGGTGTGCCTTCGGCAGGTGATGAATTTGTCGTTGTAACCGATGAAAAAATGGCCAAAAATGTAGCGCAGGCGAGAACGCTGAAAGTCCGTGAAAGCGAGCTCGCAGCAGGATCTAAGGTTTCTCTTGATTCTCTATTTGAAAAACTTGCTGAGGGTGATGTGCAGGAACTGCGTATCGTACTTCGCGCCGATGTTCAGGGAACGCTGGAGGCCTTTGCAAAAGCTGCCGAAAAACTTTCCACCGATGAAGTGAAGGTCAAAATCCTTCATGAGGGAACGGGAACCATGACAGAATCTGATGTTTTGCTGGCATCTGCATCAGAAGCTATTATCATCGGTTTTAATGTCCGGCCATCCGGTAAAGTGAAAGAACTTGCAGCTAAAGAAAATGTGGATATGCGTTCCTATGATGTTATTTATCATGCACTTGACGACATAACTCAGGCCATGGTGGGTATGCTTGCACCGGATCTTGAAGAGGACGTGATCGGAAATGCTGAGGTTCGAGAGACCTTTCAGGCACCAAAAGTCGGAACCATTGCTGGCTGTTTTGTAACCGAGGGTAAGATCGTTCGTAATTCCCTGGTTCGTGTCGTTCGGGATGGTGTGGTTGTTTACACCGGGAAAATTGATTCACTTAGACGATTTAAAGATGATGCCAAAGAAGTGCTCTCAGGATATGAATGTGGTATTTCTGTTGAGAAGTTTAATGATATCAAAGTTGGCGATAATCTTGAAGCCTTTGTTATGAAAGAAGTGGCTGCAACATTAGGCGCTACTCAGCAGGAAAAAGATGATAAAGAGGAGAGTAAGTAGAAAGTCGAAAGTCTAAAGTGAGAAATTTGGCCAGGCAGCGATGCTGTACTAATAGGCACTTTCAAACTTTATACTTTTAGCTTTGAACTCTGTATAATGTTGGATCCTAAGGAAATAATTGAATCCGTTGGCCTTGGTAAAAGGGAACGGAAGCGCTCTGACAGAGTGGCGGATGCTGTCCAAAAAGAGTTGTCTTTGCTTTTTTTACAGAAAGTTCGCGATGATAAACTGAGTGATGTGACTGTTACGAATGTACGTATCACCGATGATCTGAAAAATGCCCGTATTTTTTACACAAGTTATGGTGATGAAAAGGATCGAAAACAAGTCGCTTCAGCGCTGAAACGTGCCACTGGTTTTGTTCGCAGTCATCTGGCGAAAACATTGAATTTACGATTTACCCCCTCTATCATATTTGAATATGATACAAAAGCAGATAAGGTCGCAGAGCTTGATCAGATCTTTGCTGATATAGCCAACGAGAGGAGAGCAGATGGTGATGATTCCTGAGAAAATTACTACCTCTATAACAGCTGCCTCGCATGCTGTTTTAGCTACTCATGTGAATCCGGATGGTGATGCACTGGGTTCTCTCCTTGCTCTTACCGATATCCTGCAGAGTCTTGGCAAAAAAGTTTTTCCTTATCTGGAAAAGCCAGTTTCTCCCATGTATGATTTTCTTCCTGATTGTGACCGTGCTAAAATGAGTCATGATGCATTGCAGCAGTTTGTGCAGGAAGCAGGGGATGGAAATTGTGTGACTATTGCCCTCGATTGTGGTGATGCTGAGCGCTTGGGTGTTGCAAAGGATATTCTCCTTGAGAATTCGCCCTTTTTAGTCATTGATCATCATAGGGGACATCGTAAATTTGGCGACGAGCTTTGGCTTGAGAGCGAATGTTCTTCCACTGGCGAAATGGTCTATGAGCTTGCTCTGCAACTTGGAGTCAAGGTTTCTGCGAATGCTGCCTTTTGCCTCTATGTCGCGCTTGTAACCGATACCGGGTCATTCAGATATGAAAATACCAGCCCCAGAACTTTACGGATCGCTGCGGATCTTCTTGAAATAGGGGTGCGCCCGGATCAGGTTGCTGCTGGGGTTTATGATAATTATACGCTTGCCCGTCTTCGTTTAATGGAGCTGGTTCTTGCCACCCTTGAAGTACATGCGGATGGGAGAATTGGGATTATCTGTGCAACCGATGAAATGTTCCAGCAAAGTGGTGCCGAACGTGAAGATGTGGAAGGCTTTATTAACTATCCCAGGTCACTTAGTTCTGTACAGGTTGCTGCTTTTATAAAAAAGACAGAAGGTGATATCGTATCTGTTAGTTTACGGGCCAAGGGCCAAGTCGATGTTGCTCTTATAGCCGCAAGTTTTGGCGGTGGTGGCCACAAAAACGCGGCAGGGTTTCGCTTTACTGATAAATCAGTGGATGAAGTCCGGGTAACTGTGCTTGGCGCAGTCAAAGACGCGCTGCAAAAATGAGCGATGTCTTTGAGGCTGGAACCTTTCTGGTTGATAAACCGGTTGGAGCCAGCTCTTTCTATATGGTACGCAAGGTTCGAAATGCCTTGGGGATGAAAAAGGTTGGCCATGCTGGAACCCTTGATCCCTTTGCTACTGGTTTACTCATAATCAGTGCAGGGCGACCAGCCACTAAAATGATTAGTCAGATACAGGCTGGAGAAAAGGAATATCTGGCTACTCTGCGTCTTGGAGTGGAAACAACAACCCTTGATCCAGAAGGGGATGTGGTCGCTACCAGCCCTGTTGGCACATTGTCTGCGGCAGAAATTGAAGATTGCCTGGAAAAATTTCGAGGACAGCAGGAGCAGATTCCTCCCATTTATTCAGCCTTAAAACATAAAGGCAAGCCCCTGTATCATTACGCCAGAAAGGGAATTGAAATTATAAAGCCGCCTCGTACGGTGACTATTAGCTGTCTTGAGAGGGTGGATGGTGATGAAGTTCTTACTGACGATTGTCCTGAACTTCATATTCGAGTTGTCTGCAGTAAGGGAACATATATTCGAACCCTGGGTGCAGATATCGGACGTGTACTTGGCTGTGGTGCCTATTTGACAGCATTACGTCGTACTCGCAGCGGATGTTTTCATGTCCGGGATAGTGTGGATGGAAGCCTGCTTGAGGGTGAAGGTGCACTGGAGCTGCTGATGGAAAAAGTTTTATCTCCATCAGATGTGCTTAATCTGTTGCAATAATTGCGTGACGTGGTACATGGTACTCAAGGAATTAAATTAAAGTTGTCCCCGCCACCGGGACTGGTATTTTTATAAATAGAGAAAAACGAAAAGACCCTTTCTAGAGGGTTTTACTATACAGACCACAGGAGGTTTGTCTTGGCACAATCAGCACTTAAAAAAAATGAAATAATTGAAAAGTTTAAACTTCATCCAAATGATACCGGTTCTTCAGAGGTACAGGTTGCCCTCATCAGTGATAGGATTTCCTATCTCACCGATCATTTCAAGACCCATAAGAAGGATCATCATTCCCGTCAGGGGCTGCTGAAACTCGTTGGACAGCGAAGAAGTCTTCTTGATTATGTTAAGAAAAAAGATGTTAATAAGTATCGTGAATTAATCGAGGCACTTGGCCTTAGAAAGTAACGTTTTTGAAGGAATACATTCGGTATTCCTCTTATAATATGGCACAATGTGTTGTGCCGGTTGATCATACAGGTGTATCGTTGCAGACTTGTCTGCTGTGATACACCTGTTTTTCGTTGATCAATCAACCATGCTGCAATAGGGCAGCTGGAGAATTTATGTTGAAAAAAGTTGAAGTAGAAATTGGCGGAAAAACCATTTCCGTAGAAACCGGTAAGATTGCCAAACAGGCTGACGGTTCTGTTGTCATGCAGTATGGCGACACCGTTGTTTTGGTAACCGCAGTTGCTGGTAAAGAAAATAAGCCTGAACTGGGTTTCCTGCCACTTACCATTGAGTATCAGGAACGTGCTGCCGCTGTAGGGCGTGTACCTGGAAACTATTTTCGTCGAGAAATCGGACGTCCAAGTGATCAGGAAGTTCTTACCTGTCGCATTATTGATCGTCCTCTCCGTCCTCTTTTTGCTGATGGGTATTTTTCAGAGACCCAGATTATTGCCACTGTTCTTTCTGCTGACCAGCAGAATGATCCTGATATACTTGCCTTGAATGGTGCTTCCTGTGCACTTTCTATTTCCAATATCCCATTCAGAGGGCCCATTGCTGGAGCTCGCGTTGGATATATTGATGGAGAGTATGTTCTTAATCCTACCAAGGATGAGCTTAAAAATTCCCGCATGGATGTTATTGTTGCCTGTACTCGTCAAGCTGTGACCATGGTCGAAGGACAGGTTGATGCCATGAGTGAAGAGGAAGTATTAAACGCTATCTTCTTCGTGCATGAACAGGTACAGCCCTTGATTGATATGCAGATAGATCTGCAGGGTGAGCTTGGCAAAGAAAAACGTGTTGTTACTCCCATCGAAGTCGATGCAGATTTACAGGCTAAAGTTCAGGAAATTGCCGCAGAAGGAATGAAGAAAGTTATTAGCACGGCGGATAAAATGGAACGTGGTCGCGTATATGATGAACTGAAAAAGTCAGTTCTTGCTGAAATCGATCCTGATGGGGAAAAAGGTAAGGAAATTGGTAACCTGCTTTCAGGGTACAAAAAGACTACCATGCGTTCAATGATAGTTGATAAAGCAACTCGTCTTGATGGTCGTGCCTTTAATCAGGTTCGTCCTATTTCTGGTGAGGTTACTTATCTTCCAAGAACACATGGCTCAGCACTCTTTACTCGTGGCGAAACTCAGGCATTGGTATCTGCAACGCTTGGTTCCGAGCGTGATGCCCAGCGTGTTGAAACGCTTCAGGGTGAAGAAAAGAGAAGATTTCTTGTTCATTACAACTTTCCTCCATATTGCGTTGGTGAGGCTCGTTTCCTTCGTGGTCCTTCCCGTCGTGATATTGGTCATGGAACGCTCGCCATGCGTGGACTTTCTGCTGTAATGCCTGATCCTGAGGATTTCCCCTATACCGTTCGTGTTGTTTCTGAAATTCTTGAATCCAACGGGTCCTCTTCCATGGCTACAGTTTGCGGTGGAAGTATGGCTATGATGGATGCCGGTGTTCCACTTAAGGCGCCTGTTTCCGGTATTGCCATGGGACTTATCAAGGAAGGCGATAAGGTAGTTATTCTTTCCGATATCCTTGGCGATGAAGATCATCTTGGTGATATGGATTTCAAAGTTGTTGGAACTGAAGAAGGAATTACCTCTCTGCAGATGGATATTAAGATCGACGGTGTTGATCGTGAAATCATGGGAAGTGCACTTGCGCAAGCCAAAGAAGGTCGTATGCATATCCTTGGCGAAATGGCCAAAGGCATTGATGCTTCACGTGAGGATGTTGCCGAGCACGCACCTAAGTATTTCAGCCATAAAATTTCCACCGATAAAATTCGTGATATTATCGGACCTGGTGGAAAGATTATCAAAGAGATGTCTGCTGAGTATGATGCCACAATCGAAGTTGATGACACAGGTCTTGTGAAGATGTTTACCAAAGATGGAAGCAAAGCTGAAGCTCTCTTGAAGAAGATCCAAGGGATGACGGCTGAAGCAGAAGTTGGTAAAACATATAAGGGTATTGTGAAAACGATTAAGGATTTTGGCGCGTTTGTTGAAATCCTACCAGGAACTGATGGTCTGGTTCACATCTCAGAACTTGCCAATGAGCGTGTTGGTAAAGTCACTGATATCTTGAAAGAAGGTGAAGAGATTGAAGTTAAAGTTCTTGAAGTTGATGGACGTGGTCGTATTCGCTTGAGTCGTAAGGCTTTATTGTAATAGACAGTTTAAACGACTAAAGGTGTGATTGAAAAACGGCCATCTTGCTTAATTGCAGGGTGGCCTTTTTTGTTGTTGGATGATTTGAAAAAGCGGTGCGTTTTTGCGTATGGGGACGGGTTTAAGGCCTGCTCCAGGCCGCTTTAACTGTAACTTTCTTGATTTTCTAAGTTTGCTGCGCCAAAAATACGAAACTCGTTCGTTCCTCACTCAGACAGTCGTATTTTTTCAGGCTCCGCTGCACTAAGAAAATGCTACGAAATTTCCAGAATGACGCTCTCTGGAGCAGACCTTAAACCCTCTGATATAGGTCGGTCTATTTTAGTGCTTTTGTGAATAGGATCAATCAGGTATTGTGTAGCCATGAAACAAATTAGACTTGAAATCAGTTGGTTGAATTCAGAAAAAGACAGTGATTTGACATTGCCGGAATACCAGTCCAAACTGGCGGCAGGAATGGATGTCTCGGCTGCAGTGGAAACATCTTATCATCTTGAGCCTGGAAAAATTCACCTTTTTCCAACGGGTTTTTGTCTGGCTATTCCTGACGGCTATGAAGTACAGGTTCGTCCCAGAAGCGGCCTGGCTGTAAAACACGGAATTACTCTGATTAACAGCCCCGGAACTATTGATGCTGATTATCGTGGAGAAGTAAAAGTAGCTTTAATTAACCATGGTCATTCCACTTTTGTTGTTAATCGTGGAGACAGAATTGCACAAATGATTTTGGCCCCAGTGGTCCAAGCAAGACTGGGACTTGTAAGTACATTGGATCAGACTGATCGCGGAAGCGGTGGTTTTGGCCATACCGGGGTGTGAGAAAATGAAATTTATGGTTCTTGGCTCAGGCAGTAAGGGAAATGCACTTTATATAGAGTCCGGGCAGACTTCCATTCTCGTGGATGCTGGTTTCTCAGGAAAAGAACTTGCAGCGCGTATGGCTGTTCATGGGAAAGATCCTGGTGATTTAAGTGGAATCTTTCTTACCCATGAACATGGCGATCATATACAGGGGGCAGGGGTGCTTTCCAGACGATTTTCACTTCCCGTGTATGCTAACGATGGAACTTTTACAGGAAGTGAAAAAACGGTAAAAAAACTGCACAAGCGAATCGAGTTTGAAACAGGAGACACTTGCCAGTTGCAGGACCTATCCATTCGTTCCTTTCGTATTTCTCATGATACCAACGATCCTGTGGGATATCTTGTCAGTGATGGAAAATATAGTGTGGCATGTTGCACGGATACGGGCAAGGTCTCAAAACTTATCAGCAACAGATTAAGCAACTGTGATGCTTTAATTCTTGAATTTAATCATGATCCGACGATGCTACGGAATGGCCCCTATCCACATTTTCTACAGCAGAGGGTAAGATCCAGCCAGGGGCATCTGGCCAATGAAGATGCAGCCGCCTTTCTACAAAGTGTGGTGCATGATAGATTACAACATGTGATACTGGCACATCTTTCTGAAACGAATAATCTACCCGATATAGCAAGGAAATGTGCCAAGCAAGTACTACCACCGGAACAACACGATATTCTTTGTGTAGCACGGCAGAATAACCCTACTGAGCTGTTTGATTTGCAGTAACTGGTTTTTTTGTGTAAGAATCCGGTGTGAGAAAAAGCAAAAGGCTTCAAGGTGTGCTCCATTCCGCGCCATTCTGGAAATTTTGTAGTATTTTCTTAGTGAAGCGAAGCCAGAAAAAATACGAATGTCTGAGTGAGGAACGAACGAGTTTCGTATTTTTGGCGTAGCAAACTTAGAAAATCAAGAAATTTACAGTTAAAGCGGAATGGAGCACACCTTGAAGCCGTTATCAAAAGTACTGTAAGTTTTATTTAGGCAGTCGAATCTGCTTGTCTTTATCCAATTCCGGATTCTTTTTGTACAAAAGAATAGTCTTCCCAATAATCTGAACCAAGGCCGCCTCGCTTTTTACAGATAACAGCTCAGCTGTTTCCTGTTTCGAAACCGGACTACTTTTTCCCACCTTAATTTTGATTAATTCATGACGGCTGAGTTCAAGTATAGTTGCAGTGACGATCTTCTCAGGGAGTCCATCCTTTCCCACAGCAACAACCGGGGAGAGTGAATGTCCTAAACCTTTGAGGAATTTTTTCTGTTTTGAGTTCAGGGTAGGTGCACTTGATTTTTCTTTATCTGTAGTATTTGTCATTTGTTTTTTAACTAAAAAGGTTTGTTATGATCTCGTAGCCACCAATGTATGTTCCGATGGCAGAACCGAGGCCTGTAAAAAGAAAAACGAGGAAGAGGCGCAGAAGCTTGTTTTTCCACCATCCTGTAAGTTTTCCCATATCCTCCCCAACAGATTCAAATTCTTTCACAACAGGGGGAGTGCGCATTACCTGGATAAATGCGGCTACGTAACCAGCTCCAATAACAGGAGTTAAACTGGTTATGGGAGCTGCAGCAAATGCTCCAAGTACAGTGAGAGGGTTAGCAAAGGCGATAATGCCGCCAATGGCAGAAGGGATTCCGTTGGCGAGTATCCAGTAAAGGACATTTGCTCCCGCGTCCCCCGCACCTTTCTGAATTCCAATGGTAATAATTGATCCAATGATCAAAAGGGGGATAGACCAGCCAAGAGCTTTCCAGACACCTGAAACGGGAGGAATACGCGTTATTTCCTCAAGTTCAGAACTGCAATCCTTGGTAAATGTTTTCTTTATGCCTTCAACATGACCAGCCCCAACTACTGCAACAAGGTATTTGCCGCTGGTTGCTTTTATTTTTTCGCAGAGATAAATATCTCTTTCATCAATAAGCACTCGTTTGACGTCAGGTAGTACAGAACCCATTTCATCCATTAGTTCTGAAAGAACATCCTTCTGTTTCATTTCAGTAAGTTTTTCTTCACTGATCTCAGTTGAATCAAAAAGGGAGGCAAAAAGTGTGCTTATGAGATAGCCTTTTTTGAAGAATGATGTAGATTTCCAGGCACGACGCAAGGTAATACGGACATCACGATCAATTAATTCAATGGGAATGTCACCTTCGTCGGCAGTTTTGGCAGCATGTAATAATTCGGCACCTGGTTGAACGCCTAGCTGGCCACCTAACTTCTTCTGATAAGAGGCCATCAGTAGATTGATCATCAGGGTGGAAAGCTGCTTTTTCTTAATAATCTGTTTCAGGTCAAGGGATTGCCATTTTTTCTTTTGGGTGAGTGCTTTGTAGCGCTTTTCGTCAAGCTCAAGGCAAACAGTATCCGGTTGTTCCTGTGAGATTACTTTTTCGACAAGGTCCACAGATTCCTGGGAAATGTGGGCGGTACCGATAAGAAGAATAGTTTTTTCTTCAAAATGTATGGTGTGAACATCCGATGGATATTCCGATTCAGGAAATGATCGATCTGGCATAATTATAGGCTATAAAAAGGAAAAGGAGAATGGGGTAAACCATCCTCCTGTGAATATCTATGCAGGCTTGTTGAACCGCTAGACATTATTTATTTTGAGTTTAATCCCGGGGTGAATCCGATTTGATTTCAGGTTGTTCCAGGATTTAAGCTGCCTTGTCGAAAGGTTAAATTTTCTGGCAATGGTCCAAAGAGAATCGCCACGTTGTACTTTGTACCAGCTGATCTGCTTTGAACTGGTCTGCTTTGTTGCAATTGCAAATTTTTTCTGCTGGGAGAGAACAATTATGGATGGGTTCTTGTCCTTCTTCGCCACAATCTTATTTTTGGGCTTGTTCACTTTCTTAGCAGGAATGGTGGAAGTAACAACAGCAGTGCTGTTGATATCTTCAATATACATGGCAAGTTGTTGTCCTGCACGAATCCTGTGTTTGCTTTTTAACCCGTTCCAGAAGACAATCAAATCTTCAGGTACGTTATACTTATCTGCTATCTTACCAATTGTATCTCCCGGTTGGATTGTATGCAGAATCAAATCGTTAGCTGCAATACTTCCCTGCTCACCTGGATTGAGTAAACGGTATCGAACCTTACCCTGAGGGATACGCAGGTGTTTCCCGGCGATAAGTTTGCTGCTTCGTAAATTGTTTATTTTCAGCAGTGTGGTTTTGTTAATATTATATTGCTTACAAATTCCTGAGATGGTGTCTCCCTTTCGAATGACATGCGTCTTGTAGCCGGTGGTTGCTACCCTGTTGAGGCGAGGCATGTTCTTTTCCGCAAGCTGTTTAGTGCCAGGAGGAATTTGCACATCGTAGTGATTTTTGTTGAGGGGGGTGCGCCCGGTTTTGAGCTCCCTATTTAATCCTTTGATCTTTTTTGAGCTTGTACCGCAAAGCAGTGCGACAGCATCGAGGCTGAGTCCAGGCCCGACACGTAAAGTTTCATAGGTAATTGGTGCTTCGTAGCTGATACTCGTAAAACCGTATTGTTCTGGATTCTTGGCAATGATAATGGCTGCAATCAATTTTGGAACATACCGTTTTGTTTCAAGGTGCAGGTATTTATGCTGGGCAAGATCCCAGAAATCTTTGCTCTTGTATCGTCTCAGACCCTTTCGGATCTTTCCTGCACCTGCGTTGTATCCCGCGACAGCAAGATGCCAGTCGCCAAAGTTAGCATACAAGTCAGAGAGGAAAGCCACTGCTGCTTTAGTAGATTTTTCTGCATGACGTCTTTCGTCAACGTAATTGTCAATGCGAAGATTGTACTCCTTTCCGGTACCCTTAATAAACTGCCAGAGACCAACGGCATGAGCACGGGAATAAGCGCGCTGATTAAAACCGGATTCAATCATTGAAAGATACGCAAGATCTTCAGGTAGCCCAGCTTCGCGCAACTCCTTTTGAAACATCGGAAGATATTTACCAGATCGTTCTAACCAGCGGCTAAAAGTTTTTTTCTGCCGATTTTGAAAAATGTCAAGATAGGCTTCAACCTGTTTGTTGATGACGATGGGGAAATCGTAAAGCGTCTCTTCTGCCTCAACGGGTAAAGCAAGAGTGTCCTCGGCAAGCCATGTTCCTGTCTGGCGTAAAGCCTCGAGTTCTTCCGTTAAACATTTTTCCGGCTCTGCTTCTACGAGAAGCAGCTCAGGATCTGTTGATTGAGACGTAATAGGAGATACTATTTCACAATCAGGCGCAGGATACAAAACTGTTGAGTTCCTGCTGGTGCATGATGAAAATAATAGGGCAACGGTGATGAGACAAAGAGATTTTCGGTGGTCTTTAAGAATACGAAGCATAAAATAAAAAAAGGAAAAATTAGAATAAGCTTCTCTAATCTACAGATATCTATACAGATAAGGAAAAGCACCCTTGAGATATACTCCTGAAAGAAGTACAATCCCATTAATCTGATTATTCTAACTCAAAAAAACTATAAATTGCAAGAAAAATCAAGTATATTGCCTATCAGGAATTATTCACATTATCACAATTCGTCTTGCAAATGAAATTGTTTAGGTCAGCTTTACCTGAAATTACTTTTCTATGCTTAAAAAAATCATAAAAAAACTATTTTTCGCCTCTGTATTTTTCACCCTTTTTGCTGTTTGCGCTCTTTGGGGGCTGTTGCATTATCTGGTTGTTCTCCACCCAGGTGAGGAGATATCTCTCAGCAATATTCAATCGATTCTTGGCAAGGAAAGTCCTGTTCTTTACAGTGATGGTGTAACTCCTTTAGGCGTATTTTTCGATGATGCGCATCGGCAATACGTTAGCTATGAGCAAATTCCTAAAAATTTTGTTAATGCGCTTGTGGCCTCGGAGGATAATCGTTTTTTTGAGCATTATGGCTTTGATGTAGTTTCCATTGCACGTGCGGCCATAAAAAATTATGAGGCGGGAAGGGTAGTTCAGGGAGGCAGTACTCTGACTCAGCAGACTGCAAAAAATTTGTTTAAACGCTCTGGCAGGTCTTACGAAGCTAAGCTCAAAGAATTGCTCTATGCTCTTCGTCTTGAATACCACTATCCAAAAGAAAAGATTTTTGAATTTTATGCTAACCAGTTCTATGTCCGGGGAAATGGGCATGGCCTAGGTGTGGCTGCACGTTATTATTTTGACAAAAAAGCGGAGGAGTTATCCCTTCTTGAAAGTGCATTTATAGCAGGGAGTGTTAAACGTCCTAATTATTATAATCCTTTTATTCGTAAATCAGAGACATCGAAACAGGATGTTCAAAAACGGGTAAAGATTCGAGTTGCCTACGTCCTCAAACAAATGAATCTTCAGGGGATGATCAGCCAACAGCAATATCAGGATGCCATCAAGACTGATGTTGTCTTTCAGGAAGGGCAGGTTGGGTATGCCCTTGATTATGTCATGGAAATGGTGAAAAATGCGGTTGATACCGATGTTGTAAAAGATGCTCTTGAAGAGCATGGTATTTCCAATGTAGCCACTGCAGGCCTTCGTGTAATCACAAGTGTTGATAATGATTTACAAAAGGACACCCTCTATTGGTTGCGTCACGAACTTTCGCGCCTTGATATACGGCTTCGCGGATATAGTCGTGAAGAGGTGCAGCGGGAGTTGAAAAATACCAATTATCGTGGGGATGCCGAGGTCACTAAGGGTGCTTTTTTATTTGCTACCATCAGTGAGATAGTCGATGCTGAGATTCATGTTAGCTTTGGCGCCAAAAATGGGACAGGTGTTATTGATGAGCAAGGTCTGGCAAGGTCGTTGGAAGCCCTGGTTAAGTGGACCAATAATCGATGGAGTGAAGTAAAAAAATCTGATAAGCCACTCCTGAGTAAAGAGCTCCAGGTTGGTGACAGGGTTTGGGTCAGTGTGAGAGACATTGACGAGGAAGGGGCTGTCTATCTTGATTTAGAGCGTTTCCCGCAACTACAGGGTGGGGCAATTATTTTTAAGGATGGCATGATTCAGGCCATGGCCGGGGGCGTTGAGAATCGATTTTACAATAGAGCCATTGCCGCAAAGAGGCCAATGGGGTCTGCTTTTAAGCCCTATTTGTATGCAGCAGCATTGCAGCTTGGTTGGAACACCACAGACCTTTTACAGAATACTCGTGATGTTTTTGTTTATCAGGACCAACCTTATTTCCCAAGGCCTGATCACACAAATGCGGCGGATAGAGTGTCCATGAGTTGGGCAGGGGTGAGGTCTGAAAATCTCGCTTCTATCTGGCTGCTTTATCATCTTTGTGATCACCTGTCTCCTGAAGATTTTACCGATCTTGCAACACGGATAGGGCTTGCCCCTCGAGTCAAGAATGGCAGGCAAGAACCATATACGCTGTATCGTACCCGGATACGCGATAAACACGGAATTGTGTTAAATCGTTCAACTTTGATGGAAGCGGCGTATACTATTGCTGTACAAAATCTGGAAACCGATTTTCTTTTTGAAAACAAAGTTGATGAGTATGAGACATTGAGAAGTCTCCATTATGGCCGTAATTTTGATGAGTATGCAAAGCAGCTGAATATTACGGGACTTAAGGAGAAAGAATGGAATATACGTAAGAAAGTATTGCAGAATCATTATCAAGCCCTTCTTGAGCGTAAGCAGGAACTATTAGAATATAAAATTTCCCTTGAAGAAATGGGTGATAATCCTTTTGGTCTTCCCGTTGTTGATCAGATAGTCGCACTCTATTTTGATCGGGAGTTAAAACGTTATGTTTTTACAGAAAAAAATATAGAATCTGAAAACTTGTCACGTGTAGATACAAGCAGACTCTATTCCTTTTTAATTCAAGCTGATCAAGCAACAGCAAGTAAATTCTGGGATGATGTGCTGCTGAATGGTTCCTTGAGTGCAGGTGCTTTAACATTGGTGGAAAAACAGGTGACTCGTGAGTATCAACGCCTGGTCTCTTTATCCCCATATAGCTTGGAAGTATTGGCAGGAGTACACGATTTTCGTGTTCTTGTTGGTTTGCAATATCTCATTCAATTGGGTAAGGCAATGGGAATTGAAAGCCAGTTAGATCCGGTACTTTCATTTCCACTTGGTTCAAATGTGGTTACGCTCCTTGAAACAGTGAGAATGTATGAGGCAATGATGACTGGAACAGTTTCTCTTGCCGCTGCTAATGGAGAGCAGAAAGATCTGTTAACGGTGATTGATCGTATAGAGACAGCGGACGGGGAGGTTGTCTATCAGGCAAACATAAAAACCAAAAAATTGTTCTCACCTGAAGCTCAAATGAGCTTGAATCACATTTTAGAAAATACGGTTACGTATGGAACTGGAAGATACGCTCAAAAACATGCAAGGTTACCGATAAATGAAAATGATGGAGCCGATTCCTTTGCAGCCATGGATCTTGTTATACCCTTACTCGGAAAAACAGGAACAGCGAATAACTATACCAATGCGTCATTTTTTGGGTATTTACCTGGTGTGTCAAAGGGCGGAGCTGGCATGATCATCGAAGGGGGGTATTCCATTGGTACATATGTTGGTTTTGATAATAATAAAGCCATGCGCAGAAAGACCAGCAGGTTTACAGGCTCAAGCGGTGCATTACCAACCTGGACTGCTCTTGTGAATACACTTTTGCGTGAGAAGGGATATGCAGAAAAACTGGATCCTGTGGATCTCTCGTTTTATGGCTTGACCTTGTTGCAAGAGGAGCTGGGTCAGGTAAATCTTATGGTCAATAAAGAGGATGGTGGACGGTTGCTACAACCTGTTGCAGAAGTTGACGAAAAAAACAGAACGATACCATCTATTACGACTTTTGGTCAGATATATGAGACTGGCCGGTTTAAACCGCGCCGTAATTATAGTCCTTTCTGGGGAAATAACGGGGGCTTTGCCGAAACGGATTTGTGATAGCGCGTCCTTCCCTTGAAATATCAGTTTCTTCGTGATAAAACATGCTTAGGGTTC
>JAOZLI010000422.1 GCA_029934915.1 Desulfocapsa sp.
TCATATTTTGAATTGAAGCGCCATTGGGTTTCTTTGCCGTCAACAACCGGCCATTTTAATCCGCGTACTTTGTGGTAGGTATCAAAGTCAGCATAGTCGTGTGCTTTACCTTCACCAAATGAACGGTATTCTTCCCAGAGATATTTATGAATGAAGAAGCCATAACCTTTCCACTCTTCACCATTCGTACCTATTATATCTCGTCCGTCACCTTCTACTTCAGTATTTGTAAACCCTTCACCAATTGGATCGGGCCAAGTGTATGATTTGGCATCTTCATTGGCAAACAACACATCAAACAAAGTGTCTTCAGGGCTGTAACCCATTTTTTTCGCTTCATCCAAAACATCCGGTAGACCACCTTCAAGTCCCGGGATTTTTTGTGCTCCCCAAACATCTTTCAGCTTAAACCTTTTGGCAATTTCAATATATTGCCATAGGTCGGGCATGGCATGACCAACGGGGACAACCTGTTGTTTCCAGTGTTGTGTCCTCCGTTCTGCATTTCCGTAAGCACCCCATTTTTCATAAATCATGGCTACCGGCAAAACAAGGTCGGCAACTTTTGCTGAAACGCCCGGATAGCTGTCAGAAACAACAATAAAGTTATCCATTTTACGCGCTGTTTTCAGCCAGTGGTTGGCATTTGCTGTACACATAAACGGGTTGCAAACATTCACCCAGGCAAACTTGATTTTTTCATCTTCCAGGTCGCGGAATATTTTCATGATGTGAGAACCAAATTTTGGATTGATGGTTCCCTTTGGTACTTTCCACAACTTCTCTGAGACATCGCGATGCTTTTGGATAGATACCAGCATATCGGCAGGTAGCCGGTGTGAAAATGTTCCTACTTCACGTGCTGTTCCGCAAGCGGATGGCTGTCCGGTAAGGCTGAATGCACCGTTTCCAGGTTTGGCCTGTTTTCCAAGAAGGAAGTGGACCATATAAGCCTGTTCGTTTACCCAGACCCCGCGTGTGTGCTGGTTCATGCCCATCGTCCAGAAAGAAACTACTTTCCTGTTTTTCTCCATATAAAGGCTGGCCAACAATTTTAATTTAACCTTAAACGAAGCAAGGTCTTCTTCAGCATTGCCTTTCGCCAGGCCTGCAACATAATTTAGTGTGTAAGGTTCGAGGCCTTTCTTAAACTCTTCGAAAGTAATAGCCCAGTGTCCATTTGCTTTCGCCCGGTGTTTCATTTCAAGAGTATCACCTTCTTTATAACCCAAATAACCAAGGGTTACAGCTTCATCTTTAGAAATTTTCTTTGAAACCTCTTTTTTGACGGTCTGTCTTTCCAGATCAGTAAATCCGGGATGGTCAGGTGTGCGCATGCCATATCCGGTATCAACAAAGCCGGTTGTAAATTGCATATACTTGTCAATAAATTCCTGATCCATCGACTCCGGATTATTATAGACTATCTCACGGGCGATATAATTCCAGATGGCCAGGTCGGTGTTGGGCTTAAAGATGATATCTACATCTGCAAGGTCGGAACAGCGGTTTGTATAAGTTGACAGGTTAATGATTTTGACTCTGTTTGGATCAGATAATTTCCTGTCGGTTACCCTCGACCAAAGTACAGGATGCATTTCGGCCATGTTTGCTCCCCATGTAACAACTGTATCAGTTAATTCGATGTCATCGTAGCAGCCTGCCGGTTCATCAATTCCAAAAGTCTGGATGAATGCACCAACTGCCGAAGCCATACAATGTCGCGCATTGGGATCGAGGTTATTCGAACGGAAACCGGCTTTCATCAGTTTGGCCATTGCGTATCCTTCCTGAACGGTATATTGTCCTGAGCCAAAAACGCCAATTCCGGTTGGGCCTAATTCGTTCAGGCTTTTACGCATTTGCTTTTCCATTTCGTCGTAAGCAACTTTCCACGAAACGGGTTTAAACTTGCCATT
>JAOZLI010000423.1 GCA_029934915.1 Desulfocapsa sp.
GGCAAGACGGCTGTCATGGAAATCGAAATGGTGGTGAAAACCAGTCGTATCGAGCGCAGCATGCGGATGGAGAGCTATTCTGTCGGTCAGAAAAAATCATTTATTAAAGTGCTGTACCCCAAAAAAGATGCTGGTATAACATTTCTAAAAATAGACAGTACCATGTGGCAATATGTGCCTCGTATCGAGAAGATTATCAAGATACCAAGTTCTATGATGCTGCAAAGCTGGATGGGAAGTGATTTCTCCAACGACGATCTTGTAAAAGAAAGCTCTCTGCAGGATGATTACCATGTTCGCCTGCTGTCTGAGACAGAGGAAGGATTCCAACTGGAACTGCAGCCTAAGGAAGATGCTGCAGTTGTCTGGGGAAAAATCATCATGTCCGTTTCACGGGAATATTATCTGCCCCAGACAGTCTCCTATTTTGACGAAGATGACGTGCTGGTACGCGTACTTGTCTACTCGGACGTGAAAGCATTTGGCGAACGGTTTTACCCCAGTCGCTGGGTAATGACTCCGCAGAGTGCAGATAAAAAGGGACATGAAACATCCATTATCGTCTCTTCCGCACTCTTTGATACCGAGCTGGATGAACAATATTTCAGTAAACGAGCCCTCAAGAGGTTTTCAAAATAACCTGTTATGGAATTTACCCTTGCCATTCGCAATGTGTATGCCAATAAAAAACGATCAATAATCACCATATTGCTCGGCGTAGTGAGCACTGCCTTGCTTGTGTTTTCTTCGGCCTGGATGGACGGATCGCATCAGCAGATGATCAGGAGTGCTGTAGAGATTTACTCCGGTTACATCCAGATTACAGGGGCAGAATTTAGAAAAAACCCAAGTTTCGAGCATCTTCTCTTTGATGTGAAAAAGCTGGAACAGGAAGTTGAAGATGTGGCCGGGGTAGAACTCTTTTCTCCCCGTTTTGAATCTTTTGTTCTCTACTCGGTGGGAGAAAAAGCCACCGGCGGTATGCTCACCGGCATTATTCCTGAAAAAGAAAGTTCGATTTCCAGACTCAAAGCATCGCTCAAAGAGGGGAGCTACCTCAGTAACAGCGATACCAACCAGCTCTATATCGGCTATGAACTGGCACGTCGCCTGAATGTAACAGTGGGAGACGAGCTTGCCTTTGTAGGCAATGGTGCAGACTATTCGTTTGCAGCTGATTTGCTGATCGTTAAGGGAATATTCCAGACAGGCTTGTTTCAGTTTGATGCCAGCAGTGCTTTTCTTAACAAATCCTATTTCGATACCATCATGGCGGCCGAAAACCTGGCGACCCACGCCATTGTCTTGCCCAGAGACCTGGAAGAGGCCGATGAGCTGGCAACACAGATCGGAATGAAAATCGGATCGACATATCAATCCGCCAGTTGGCTGCAGACCATGGCACCCCTGGTCAAATCCATGAAACTGGATTCTGCCTTTGGCTATATCACCCTGGCTATTATTTTTACCGTCATCTTTTTTGTGATCATGATCTATACACTCCTTGCTGTTTTTGCGCGGGTACGGGAAATTGGAATCATGCGGGCCATCGGTACCACACCTGGACAGATGATCAGGATCCTTCTGCTCGAATCAGCCATGCTGGGCTTTATCAGTGTCTGCATTGGCGGGCTTATCGGTGCCATTTTTGCCTGGTATTTCTCAGTACATCCCATGGTATTCAGCGGCATGGAAGAACAGTTTAAGCAGTACGGGCTGGCGGTCTCGGCCATTCCCAGTGCCTTTGAACCATTGACCATCCTCCGTGATATGGCCGTGATGTTTGTTTTATTGCTGCTGGCAACACTTTACCCCATTATCAAAGTGAATCGGTATCAACCCATTGAGGCGATGCACCATGTATAAACTCGCAGTAAGAATGGCATGGGCTTCTCTTGTTCGTCGGGGAGGGCGCTC
>JAOZLI010000424.1 GCA_029934915.1 Desulfocapsa sp.
TCGGATAGAGTCATTTATCTTTCCTTTTACAAATTGGTACGGTGAAGGAAAATGTAGTTCCTTTATCAGGATTAAGAGTAGCCCATAGCCTGCCACCGTGGTCTTCAACTATGGAACGACTGATGGAGAGACCCATTCCCATACCGTTAGCTTTGGTGGTATGAAATGCATCAAACATTTTCTCGACTTCTTTTTCATCGATACCAATACCACTGTCCCGTACTGATATCATAACAGTTCCCGCATTTTCTTTTAAGGCATGTATAACCACTTCGCGAGAGCTGTGTCCCTGCTCTTTCATAGCTTCAATACCATTAATAATCAAATTAAAAAGAACCTGTTGCAACTGGATTCGATCGCCAGAGATTGGAGGTAAGTTTTCTGCAAAACTCAATCTAAGGGATGTGTGCTCCTCATCAGCTTTTCTGCGAAGCAGCACGATTACCTCTTGAAGGATGTCTTGAATATCGAGGCGTGATTGTTTCACCGGATCTTTTTTTAAGGCCATCCGTATTCGTGTGATAACTTCTTCAGCACGCCTGTTTCCTGCAATGATACCGGTCAGGGCTTTGCCAGCTTCATCAGGTTCTGCCGGATCTTTATCCAGAAAACGCTGCGCTGCCTGGGCATAAGTGCGAATAGCTGACAGGGGTTGATTGAGTTCATGGGCAAGAGACGCGGCAATTTCGCCCATGGCCAGCACCCGTGTGATATGTGCTCTTTCGTCTCGAAGTCTTTGTGATTCCTCTTCTGCCAGACGGCGCCTTCTGCGCTGTATAATCATAACAAACAGAGCAAACGACTGACTGACTATTATGACAATACTGCCGATTATTTCTCTTTTATGCTCATCCCAGGTGGATAGCTCACGAAACCTTATAATACTACCTGCTGGTAATTTATCTTCGTCAATTGACCACCGTTTGAGTTGTCGCCAGTCAAACATCAGCTGATTACCCTTGTCCTTAAAATCCGGATTCGACAAGGGATTGCCCTTTAATATATCTCTGGAGAGTTCAGCAAATCGTTTCCCCTGAGCATCAGCACTGAGTAAATTACCGCCTAGAATACCTTGTCCAAGGTAGAGATCTACAACTCCAAATGTGGGGGAATTGGCTTTTTGAGAGATTTCTGCCACCACCTCACGCGGGATAAAAGAGTCATTATTGATATCAAGAAAGAATGAAAGGAAAAGAATTACAGAGTCTTTCGGTAGCTGGGTTACTTTCAGGAGCAGCTCTTTAGCCGACAGATCATCCAGATAGTGAATCGTAACCGATGCATTCAACTTACCATAAGCTTCAACTGCTAATTCCTGCATAGCGTTGTCTGTTGCAGATGTGCCGCTTATGATATAGAGATTTTTGGTTTTCGGAAAAAGCTCCTGAATGAGTATCCCCGTCTTCTCAAAATCAAAGCCCCATTCCATGAATACTGTATTCGACTGCAAACTTTTGTTGAGAGATACTGCTTCTTGTTTCGTGGTAACCAGCACCATTGGGATGTCGCCAAACAATAATTCCCTGCCAGATTTAAGCATCAATTCCGGTAAAACTTCCCCCATTGTTAGAACCAAATCAACTTTCTTTTTGGAGTATTTATACTGATTCAGTGCAAAAAATTTGGCAAAATAGGCTTTCTCCGGATATCTTATACGATCTGCATGTATAACATCCAGCTTGATGGGGTAAGAAGAGTCTCCAGCCAAACTTCTACGTAAACTTTCCTCCAAATGGTAAATAAAAGGCAATCCCTCTTTAAATGCTGATATTGCTATTACCTGTTTAGGCTTAGGGGTAAGGGGTGTATCCTGTGCTGGTAGGTGTGTTGCTGCGCATAACGATACGAAGGCAATAGATATCATAATGAAGCGATTTTTAAGACTACCGATTATTTTCATCGATATTGAGTTGGTAA
>JAOZLI010000151.1 GCA_029934915.1 Desulfocapsa sp.
CTGGGTGAATTTGCCAAAATGGCCGATCTCATTGTCCTCATGTTTGATCCCCATAAGGCGGGAACCATCAAGGAGACTTATTCTGCCATACGAAATACGCTGCCTGAAAAATCAGGTGAAGACAGAATTATTTTTGTTATGAGCCGTATTGATGAATGTGATAATATCAGCGACCTTGTACGTTCCTACGGTACGCTGTGTTGGAATATGTCCCAGATGACAGGCCGTAAAGATATTCCCCACATTTACCTTACCTATTCTTCAGGGATGGTAAACTCAGCAAAAGCAGTAGACTGGTGGCCTCAGGAGAGAACCGAACTTATAGCAAAAATACATGCTGCTCCCACTCTTCGACTGAATCACATATTGGAAGATATCGACCGTCAGGTAAATGAGTTGCAAATAGTCTGTGAAGCCCTGGCTGAATTTACCAAAAGGGGACGAAAACTCTTCGGAAAAATGGGGAAAATAACGGTTGGTCTTGCCATTACTCTGTTTTGTTTTGGGGATGTTCTGACAAATAGCCTTGTTTCCTTGCCAAAACAGACGCTTATCTCGTCACTACGTGGCGAGGGGTTTTCCTTTACGAACCTCATCCTTCCTCTTATTTTTCTTTGTGGTACATTGGCGCTGGGATTTATGATTTTTAATGGTTTTGGATTTAAAAACCTGCTCAAGAAAACACTTGCAGATAGCAGCAGGCTTGTCACCCTGGAAAATGAATATCGCAGGAATCTCTGGGACAAAATGGAAGGAACGATCCATGAGCTTTTAGAAAAGAGCACAGTCAAAGATATTTGGTTGGGACACTCCAGTAACCTGGCAAAAATACGTCGATTCCTTGATGGAGATCTGAAAAAATATTACGAGAAATTGAGGTCTTGATTCAGCATTTACAGTGTATGGATGTGAATAGTTTCTTTATTAAGTTTTTCTGCAGACTCTATTACTTTCTGATGATGGGTGAATAGAATCACCTGATTCTCTGTCGAAAAGTCAGCAAGCATCCTAAGCGTTGCCATTGAGCGTGCATCGTCAAAATTAATCAGGATATCATCGACTATAAAGGGCATGGGCTCACTGGACTGCAGGCGCCATTGCAGGGTGGCAACCCGAAGGGAAAGATAGAGTTGATCGCGGGTTCCAGAACTCATGGCATCAACTTCAAGTCTGTTGCCGTTTGCTCGTTCACCGATGAGAACGGGATCTCCCTTGTCATTTATATCAACCCGGAGTCCAATAAAGGAATCAAGGGTGATTTGGCTAAAGAGCCTGGAAGCTGTTTGTATTACCGGTCCCTGATGCTCTTCCCGGTAATGTTCTATCTCCTTTGTTAACAGGGATGCTGCCAGACGCAGGCGGGCATATTGTTCTGCCAGGCGCTCAATTTCTGCTGCCACCTGTTCCATTTCCTCTGCTGCTTCGGCAGCCGTGGCAGCTCCGTCCATATCCTTGACTATTCGTTTCTCTTCGCCGATAATTTCCGAGGCATCATTTATTCCTGGAAAGATCTCCTTTTCAATTTTTTGTTGAAGGACGTTTATTTGGGCGGGGACTTCATCCATATTCACCAAAGCCGCCTGTTCTCGTATTTCTGCTAAAGAGAGTCCGTCGCCAGCACGGGCAATCTCTGCCTCAATGTCCGATATCTTTTCCTGCAGCTTCCTGCGTTCAGTTGATTGCTGCATGGCTTTCTGTAGATCAGAGACGTGTTTACACCCTGCAATCTCCATGAGATCCTGCAGTTTTTCTGTCAGGAGAACCAGGGTTGCCTTGCTCTCTTTTATTTTACTCTGAATGCTCTCCACTTCCTTTTGATTGTTTTTAAGTAATTCCTCGTCGCTACGAGCCTGATTCAACAGCTCGTGGAGACGCAGGATGGCGCGGTCGGGTTCTTTGTGTTGCAGGTCAGGTGCCGCCAGTGCCAATAGTTGCTGCACATTTGTTGTGAACTGTTCTGCATCACGTTTGATGCCGTTGATACGAACGCTAAGTTCTCCAGAACTATCAATTTTGGTAAACAACTCCGCAATGGATTCTACAAGATCAAGGGCTTCATTGGGCTTTGTTTTAAGCGGAAGATTGAGATCGGTGAGGAGCTGCTGCCAGTCACTCTGCCAGGTTTCGTTTCGATTCTGCAGACTCATTTGCTGCTGATTAATTTTCTTTTGTCGGGTGTCTAATTGTTTTTCCCGGCTGGTGAGTTGTTCCTTTTTTTGCTGATTGGTAAGCTCAGTTTGCGTAACAGATTCAGCTGTGATTATCAGGGGTGCCAGTTCATCTGTTCCATCGCTAATTGCTTTGCCCATGGCTGTGAGTTCTGCTGCCAGTCTCTTGCTATGCTGCTGGCGTGTGGAGAGTTTTTCGTTGATCTGCTTGTTTTTGCCCCCAAGTTCTTCGGTCTGTACTCGCAGTTTGTCAATTTCCATCAGCCATTCAAGCATCTCGGCGGGAGACAGTGCTTTGATAGCCAGCGGTAGCCATAATTGCTGCCACTTCTGATGCAGGGTTGTTCGTTGTTCATCAACAAGAAGCAATCTGCCAAGGGTGGCCTGTAGTTTTTCCTCGTACTTTGTAATCTCGACTCGAAGAGAAACAGCCATCACAACCCGATCAGCCTCATGCCTGAGACGATCCGCTATGGTATCAGCCTTTTGATACTGTTTTTCATAGGATTCATGGAGCGACAGATCTGCATCGTAGGCCTGTGCTTCCTGGCTGACATCTTTACCCGCTACCCATTGGCGTTTCAGTAATTGCCAGCCCTGATCCCGTCTTTCCCGGGCAAGCTCCAGGTCTTCTTCTGCCAGGATGGCTCCTGAGCGCTCCAATTTGCTTAGCTCTGCCCGGAATGTTTGCAGTTCATTGTCAACTCGGTGCTGTTCCGTGAGTAGTTGCTGTTTTTCCTGTTGATTTGCAGCAAGAGATTGCTCAAACGTCTTAATGGTGGCAGAGAGGGGAGTGGGCAGGGACGAAAGATCAGTAAGTTCACCAGACCATAGACCCAATTGTTCTAATTTTGCCTGACAATTCTGTCTTTTACGTTCTGTTTCCCGTTGCTGTTCTTTGATGAAAAGGTCGATGTCGCCGGATTTTTGTGCAATTTTCACAGCTTCCTGCAGGCTGACAACGGATTGTATGGCGGGCAAGTCAGCCAACTGTTCCTGGATTTCTTTCAGATCTCCGGTCAGTTCCAGAAGCTCTTTCTGTAGTTGGGTTTCATCGCTTAGCAGAACTTCTTTGCGGGTCAGTAGCGATTGGATGGATTTGCGTTTGCTGAGTACCGGTCGCAGGTTTGCAGCATCATCGAGATCCAGATCTGGCCGAATATGGCCTAGTATCCGGCTGGCATCTCTGCGATGGCTGATCCGCATTCCTTCCAGCCTGTCCATATCCTTTTGTCCTTTCCGATATTCGCCAAGGCGGGGGTACAGGTCTTCAATGGTGACGCTGGTATCCAGGATATCCCGGTTCAGGGAAATCCCGGCTTTACTATGTTGTAGTTGCAGCAGACGCTCTTTTTCATTCTCCTGATTGAGCTGATGATCCCGTTTTTCCTGGTCAATTTTTTGCAGTTGTTTTTGAAAATCATCTGGCAGCAGGACAACATCCTTCAGTGGATCCAGTTGTTTCAGGAAGGTATCCAGTTCAGCGACAATGGGAATGACCTTTACTAAACGCTTGAGACGTTGAAGCTGTGCGTCGCTCTCCTTATGTTGCTGTTCCAGTGACTTCTTTGTTTGTATTGCCTCCTGTAACAGTTTGTTATGCTTTTGCCACCGGGAGGAGGGAAGACTTGTCTCCTTGACCAGTTTTTGCAGTTTTTTATAGGCAGCAATGGCCCTGTTCAGTTGTTGTTTACTGCCCCGTTTTTTAAAGAGTTCATCTGCTTCTGCATCCAGGGCGAGGAGGATGTGGCGAAGGGAGGAAATTCCGGAACCGGCCGAAAACAGAGCCTGACCGACGTCACCTTTCTGGGCCAGTATTTCTTCTCCCCCAAGTACCAGCGTTTCATGGTCAATCCCGTAGAGAGATTCAAAAATTACTGATTCCATGGCTGGAAAGAATCTGGCAAGTTCGCCGGTTTCCATGGGATCCTGGTTCATATCCAGAAGATCTGCTTTTCTCTTTTTCCGTCGGTAAAATGCAAGTTCCCTGTCATCACTTCCCTGAATAGTGCCGCCAAGTAACAGCTGTGTATTGGGGTGGATAAAATTATCATTTGTTCGTTCGGGAAAGCCAAAGAGCAGAGCCTTTAAGGCACGAAGAGAACTGCTCTTACCAGCTTCATTGGCACCGTACACGATATGCAAACCCGGTGTATGTGATGAAAAATCAAGGGTTTTATCCGAAAAAGGACCAAAGGCGTGAAGATCAAGTCGGGTGAGGCGCATTATTCCTTTCCCCGTGCAACTAATCTGGCAACCAGAAGTTCCCGAACATCGGGTAATAACTCTTCTGCAAGGTATGTCCGGCTATTCTGTAACAGAGCGATGTTTTGGAGAGCAGGAGGTAATTTGTTGGCAAGATCGGCCAGTTCCGGCAGCAGGGTACTTATGTCATGCTCGTCTGGATTCACTTCATCGATGGTGTGCAACAGGGAGGACACTGGACTGTCGTCTTTGAGCAGTTCATTGAGTGTTATCTCCGGCCTGGTTCGTATTTTAACGGTCTCAAGCCATACTCCCTGAAAACCGGCAACGATGCTGTGCAAGTCTTCCAGCCATTCCTGTGTTCTGGCGTGGAGATCATTGTGAAGGGGGCAGCTCCCCGTGAGTATCAGACGCAGAGCCAGAGTTTTGTTGTCACCATCTGCCTCTTCTTGCTCTATCGCTGTTTTCACTTGCTTTTGCACATCTGCAGCAGTGTTACACCCGCTGAGATCAACCTGGCATATTGCCCAGCGCAAAACATCAAAATCAACGTGTTCGACCTTGCTTATATCGCCATCATCCACCGTCACCAGAGTTGCACCCTTGGCACCGGTTTCTTTGCAATGCCTGCCCTGAATGTTGCCGGGAAAGACAATCCAGGGATGTTCCGTAACAAGCTCTCGTTGGTGTACATGGCCCAATGCCCAGTAATGATAGCCTTTGCTTTTCAGGTCATCTATGGAACAGGGGGCGTAGCTTTCATGTCCTACACGACCATTTAAGGAGGTGTGGAGCATACCAATATTTAGATAATTTTCATCCCGTTCCGGATATTTTTTGACCATGTTGTCTGTTATTATTCTGGTGGCATAACTCTGACCATGAATAACAATACCGGAATCTTTTAGAATGATGGATTCGGGCTTTTTTACGGAAAAAACCGTGACATTATCTGGCAGGGGCAGTGATTTGCTGATCTGGCTGGCAGCATCATGGTTACCGGAGACAATAAAGACCTTGATTCCCGCACCGTTTAACCGACCCATCTGCTTGGCAAAGAAAAGGCCGGTATGATAATCCTTCCAGTTCCCATCGTAGAGATCGCCGGCAATAAGAAGAAAGTGAATCTGTTCTGTGATTGCGAAATCCACCAGCTTGATAAATGCCCTTCTGCATGCCGCGCGTATTTCCTCAACCGGAGCATCTGTATGGGCTTCCAACCCTTTTAAGGGACTGTCGAGGTGGATATCTGCGGTATGGATGAATTTGAACGGTATCATAGATCTATGGTCGTGAATGTATCGCAGTCATCAAGGGTTCCTTTGTTATAACCGATTGTGAACCAGCGGAGACGTAATCGTGAAGAGCCGTGGGTGAACGGGTCTGGCATTAAGTCATCTCCTTCTTTTTGTCGCAAATGTTCACGCGAGAAGTGTGTAACAGCGTTTAAGGCATCTGCAAATTCTTCCGGTTCGACATTATAGTTTTGTTTTGCCGTATGTTTTGCCCAGATACCCGCGAAGCAGTCGGCCTGTAACTCTATGCGTTGTAAAACCATCGCGAATTCTTTGTTGCTGAGTTGCAGGCGAGCAGCTGGTACTTGTTCGCTAATTCCTATCAGATTTTGTACATGATGTCCAATTTCATGTGCAACCATATAGCCTTGCGCAAAGTCTCCGGGGATGTCCAGTCTGTTTTTCAAGTCCAGATGCAGAGACAGATCTATATAAATACGCTGTTCTTCCAGACAATAAAAAGTTCCTAAGGAAAATTGTTCATTGTCACTATCACTCTCCTTCTTATCACAGCTTGCTCGTATTCTGTTTGTGAAGATTGTAAAATCAGGATTTTTGTAGACTCCGCCTTTTTCGGCGAAGATCTTGTTCCATATTTTTTCTGTCTCTGTCAGCGTAAGGCCGACAACATTGACCATTTCCAGTTCTTCAGCGGTCCATTGTGTTGCTGTTGTTTCGGGAATATTTTTTTGTTCTAACTTGTTTAAAAGAGTTGTTGTTATTGTGGGTTTGACCACAAAAAGAGTCCCTGCTGCAATCAGAGGAAGTAAAATTATTCCTGCCCATTTGAGGAGTTGTGTTATTTTTTTCTTGCCTTGTGGTTGCTCTTTCTGACTTTCTTCGTCTTCTAAATCAGCATCTTCTTTCTCATCAAGGTCTTGAG
>JAOZLI010000018.1 GCA_029934915.1 Desulfocapsa sp.
GGATGAGTTGAGCCCGCTGTAGGTTGTGGTTGAGTTTAGCGAAACCCAACATTGCTGCAAATGTTGGGTTTCGCTAAACTCAACCGCAACCTACGGCATATCAATAGAATATACTGAGCAAAAGGCTCTCTCTGGTCGTATGTCAAATCGAGAAATAGAAATAATAGAAATCACCCTGCTCCTTGAAGCCATCTTCTTGCGCTATGGCTACGATTTTCGTTCCTATTCCGGTGCTCATATCAGGCGACGTGTTCGAAGGCATCTCGAACTCTCTGGTCTTGAAAATATTTCTGTCATGCAGCACAGGGTTTTGACCGATCCGGAATTTTTTCAGACTCTTCTCTACGATCTTTCCATCAATGTCACCGAGATGTTTCGGGATCCTTCTTTTTTTCTGGCTGTACGTAACAAGGTGGTTCCCATCCTGGCCACGCATCCTTTCATTAAGGTCTGGCATGCCGGTTGTGCCAGTGGTGAAGAGTTGTATTCCATGGCCATACTCCTGCGTGAAGAAGGCTTATTCCCCAGATTACAGCTCTACGGAACAGACTTTAACGATCTGGTTTTGCATAAGGCAAAAGAAGGTATTATTTCGTCCACTGCCATAAAAGAATATACAAAAAATTATCAGGAAGCCGGAGGCAAAACAACATTCAGTGACTACTACACAGCCAAATATGGCCGTGCCCTGCTCTCACCCGATTTAAAAGAAAAGATTCTCTTTGCCAATCACAACCTGGTGATGGATCAGGTCTTCGGGGAAATGCAGATGATTGTCTGCAGGAATGTACTGATTTATTTCAGCCGGGAACTGCAAAACCGGGTTATTCGCCTTTTTTATGACAGCCTGTGTCGTGGCGGGATTCTCTGTCTTGGCAGCAGAGAAAGTCTCAATTTTACGGATGTGAGTGACAAATTCGACAGGCTGGACGAAAAAGAGCGGATTTTTCAGAAAAAATATACGAAGGGAACCTAATGCTTACAACAGAGAGTTGTCACTACAGGGCTGTTGTTATGGGGGTTTCCTTTGGAGGGCTCAACGCATTAAAGACTATTATCCCGCAACTACCCGGTGATTTTCCGGTTCCCATTATGGTGGTGCAACATCATGACCGCCATGCCGATGATTTTCTGGCAGAATTTCTCAACAATCAATCAGCCTTACATGTGAAGGTGGCAGAAGAAAAAGAAAAAGTAACTGCCGGTTCTGTGTACCTGGCACCTGCCAATTATCACTTACTGGTTGAAGATGATGCCACTCTTTCCCTGTCTCTTGATGAAAAAGTGAACTACGCAAGACCCGCCGTAGATGTCCTCTTTGAAAGTGCTGCTGATGTGTACGGTGCAAAGCTTATCGGGATTATTCTCACAGGAGCAAATAACGATGGCAGCAAAGGCCTGCTATGCATTAAAGAATCTGGCGGACTTAGTATTGTACAGGATCCGGCAACAGCAGAAGCCCCAAATATGCCGGAAGCTGCCATTGCAATCACAACAGTGGATCATATCGTCCCCTTGGATGGAGTTGCTCCGCTGTTAGTCTCCCTATTCCACTAAATGGTACCTTGTAAACCGTTAGGAATATAAAACTTCAATTCTAGATAACAGTTGTGATACAGTTCAATTATGGATCCCAAACCCACCGTTCTCATCGTTGATGATCATCCGGCGAACCTTATTGGCTTAAAGGCAATACTGGATACTCTTGAGATCAACATAGTATCGGCAAATTCCGGCAAAGAGGCACTGGCCCTTTTGTTACAGTACGATTTTGCCCTGGTTCTGCTAGATGTACAGATGCCCGATATGGACGGGTTTGAAGTTGCAGAGCTTATGCGAAAAAGCAAGAAAACCCGTAAGATTCCAATTATTTTCATTACCGCCATCAGTACAGATGAAGGACATATCTTCCGTGGGTATGAGTCCGGTGCCGTAGATTATATCTGTAAACCCATCATCGAACCCAAAATTCTGATAAATAAAGTAAAAATATTTTGTGATCTGCACCTTGCCAAAAGAAAGACAGAAGAGTCTCTTCGAATCGTCCGTAAAAGCATGGCACAATGGCAATTAACCTTTGACGCCATCGATGATTTAGTAACCATCCATGACACCAATCATCACATATTACGGGTAAACAAGGCCACCTGTGATTTTTTTCAGCTTTCACCTGAAGAAATGATAGGTCAGAGATGCTACAACTTTTTTTGTCCAGAAAAAACGAAGTGTGATAAATGCCAGGCTGCAATAGTGGAACAGACGTTACAAACCCACACAACAGAGATAAGTTACGAAAATACTCTGGGCAAGACTTTTCAGGTAACAATTTCTCCCATTATTGATGAAAACCAGGAATTTATAGGTATCGTGCATATCGTTAAAGATATCAGCGCACAAAAGCATCTTGAATCTCAACTCCGGCAGGCACAAAAGATGGAAGCCATCGGTACACTTGCCGGCGGAATTGCCCATGACTTCAACAACATCCTGACGCCCATTGTTGGATATGCGAATCTCCTTCGACTGCAGGTAGAGCCGGACAGTCAGCTTCATAAAGGACTCAGTACCATTCTGGATGCGGCCAAACGCGCCACAGAACTTGTAAAACAGATCCTTGCCTTCAGCCGCAGACATGAACAGGAAATGGCCCCTCTTTCCATCCAACCCATTGTCAAAGAAGTATTAAAACTGCTCCGCTCAACCCTGCCTACCAATATAGACATTCAACACAAAATAGATATGGATTGTGGAGTCATTCTGGCAGATCCTACACAAATCCATCAACTACTGATGAATCTCTGCACCAACAGCAGTCATGCCATGTCTAACGATGGCGGCATCCTGAAAGTAAGCGTACAATGTCTTGATCTCACTAGTAAAGAATGTGCCAAATTTCATTTGCTCTCTACCGGTTCCCATATCAGTCTTGAAGTAGCTGATACTGGTTGTGGCATGACACCGGAGCTCATGAACAGGATCTTTGAGCCCTATTTCACCACCAAAGAAATGGAAAAAGGAACAGGAATGGGTCTTGCTGTGGTACATAATATTGTCACAAATCATAGCGGAGATATTCGGGTAAGGAGTGAACCAGGCGAAGGGACAACATTCACTATTCTGTTACCTGTGATACAAAGAGAAGAGGAAGATCATATACAAAATATCGTTCAACCATTGCAAAAAGGGACTGAACATATCCTGCTGGTGGACGACGAACAAAGTGTTATCACGGTACACAGGGAAATGCTGGTTTCTTTAGGCTATACCGTAAGCACTGCCTCAAACAGCAATGAGGCACTGGAACTGTTTCGAAAAGACCCCACAAAATTTGATCTCCTCTTTACTGACATGACCATGCCAGGACTCTCCGGAAAAGATCTCGCCCGCAAGATCTTGATATTGAGACCAGATATTCCAATTATTATCTGTTCCGGATATAGTGAACAGCTCGATACGGAGCAGGCAAAGGATCTTGGCATACAGAAATATCTTTGTAAGCCGGTATCTCTTAATAAAATGGCTTTTGCTATACGAGAAGTGCTTCAATGAAGTGCCGTACGTTCTGTGGCGGGCTATTAAGCCAGTTTTCAATCCTGGCTCTTCTTACCACGACAATAATCCTCTTGTTTTCCGGCTGGCAACGCATCCAGGCCGAAACAACAACTCTGACGGATACACTGCATCGTTCCCTCAAAGCCAACACAGAACGCCTGGCCACAGCTATTGAGAGACCCATCTATAACTTTGACTGTGCTACAGTCACCGCTTTATGTGAATCTCTACTGTCAGATAGAGATATTATCCAAATCACTATTGAAGCCAACAAACAGACGCTTGTCTTTCCTGCGAAAAAAAACAAAATCATAACAGAACCTTCTGCGAAGACTCTAACGAGTACCAAGGAGATCAAACATTTTAATAAAACCATTGGCACAGTACTCGTCCGTGCAGACACTCTATTTTTAGAAGCACAGATAAAAGAAAGCAGACAAAGAATTTTCACGAATATTCTACTACTGGATCTGTTTTTGGTATTCACCATCGTATTTTTTCTTTCGCATAAATTCATCCGTCCTATACGAGCACTGCAAAAAGCAGCAAAGAATATTGCGAATGGTGACCTGAATCAGGAGATTAGCATTCAAAGTAACAATGAACTTGGTCAGCTTGCGGAAAGCCTGGAAAGTATGCGTAGCGAGCTACAAAGAAAAATATCAGAACTCTCCAGGACTAAAAGTTATCTGGACAATATCATTAACTCCATGCCCTCAAAACTCATTGGTGTGGATGGTAATTTACAGGTAACACTGTGGAACATACAGGCGGAATCCATTCGTTCTCATTCTCCAGACGTTCCAGAGGATATGAGCCTGAGCAACGTATTCCCAAGCCTTGTCGCTGAACAGGAAAAAATCAGCAAAGCCATCGCCACCAAACAGATTATCGTCGAAAATGCACAGGTCACAGGCTCCGGCAAGTCCATTACATACGAAGATATCACCATCTACCCCCTGATCAGCAATGGGGTTGAGGGTGTGGCTATTCGAATCGATGATATTACCAGACAGCACCAAATGCAGGAAGAGCTTGCTCATAGCCGAAAGCTTGATGCCATTGGCCAGCTTACCGGAGGTATTGCTCATGACTTCAATAACATGCTTGGTGGAATTCTTGGTTCCGCCGAACTACTAGGCATGACTCTTGAGGATAATAATACAAAAGGAAAACGATACCTTGATGTGATCATTCAGTCCGGAAGACGGGCAGCAGATCTGAACCGAAAACTTCTTTCCTTTGCCCGTAAGGATAAAATAGAATCCACTCAGGTGGATATCGCAAAGGTGCTGGAAGACGCCGTGGCCATACTCATTCATAGTCTGGATAAACAGGTTTATATTTCTATTGATGTGGAAGCAAAAAACACCACTGTTATCGGAGATCCCAGCCAACTGCAAAATGCTTTTATTAATTTAGGTATTAATGCTGGCCATGCCATGCCTGAGGGTGGAGAATTGCTCTTTAGCGTCAGGGAAACGCAGCTGGATCATGTATACTGCTCCACCAGCCGCTTTAGCATTGAACCTGGCGAATATCTTGAGATTGAAGTGCGAGATACAGGAACGGGTATATCCCTCGAGGATCAATATCAAATATTTGATCCATTTTTTACCACGAAGGAAGAAGGCAAGGGTACAGGCCTCGGTCTTGCCGCAGTACATGGTACCGTGGAGCAGCATCAAGGTGCTATTACACTTTACAGCGAGCCAGGGAAAGGCTGCAGTTTTCATATCTATCTTCCCCGCTCCAGCCAGAACAGCACAACGGAACATGAGAGAGAAAACAACCCTGTCACTGGCAGCGGAACCATTTTACTTATTGACGATGAACCCGTTATTCTTACCTCTGCCCGGGACATATTACAATTCCTGGGATATACGGTGCTTGTTGCAGAAGATGGTCAGAAAGGACTGGAAATTTTCAGTCAACAAGCAGATGAGATTGACCTGGTTCTCACCGATATGATTATGCCCAAAATGAATGGTAAAAATTGTTTTCTGGCCATGCAGAAAATCGACCCCAATGTGCGGGTACTTTTATCATCTGGTTTTACCTGTAATACTGACATTGAAGCATTAACAAAAGTTGGCTTAAAGGGTTTTATCAGGAAACCGTATACCATTGCATCTCTCAGCCAGGTCGTTGCCAAAGCATTGCACTAATACTCAAGACTCCCATCGGGATTTTCCGTTACTCCCACCACCACGATTCCAGCATCATCAGCTGCCCGGATCATTGCTTCGGGATCAAAGAGCAGGGATTGGCCAGCCTCAACTGCCAGAACAGCACCATTCACACTATCAAGGGTTTCGATGGTTTTAATCCCCGTTGCCGGTAGATCAAAACGAAAATCCTGCCCAGGTTTTCTGACCTTCACCACCACTGCCTTTTCTTTGACCAGTTTCCCGCCACGTTTAATACAGGCATCTGTGCCCTCAATGGCCTCCACCGCGACAACAGAACAGTTGCGAACAACCACGCACTGACCAATATCCATACTGCCAATGCAGCGGGCATTTTTCCAGCCAAACTCTATATCTTTACGTTGATTTTTGTCCGGTTTCTTTTTGGTGAGAATGCCCTTCGGAAAGAAGAGGTGCTGCAAGTAACAGGTGGATTCAAGAACTTTTATGCCTTCCTTTTCTATCACTCCTGCCACTGCTCGTAAGATGGCGTCGTCCTGTTTGCTGTCGATTTTATTCCAGAGAGTTAACCCTTTCAAATCTGGCAATATATCCTTAAATATTCGGGTCTTGGTAATTGCCCCCACAAACACGGTTTCGCCTACACCCTGATGATGGAAGTATTTCAGTAGTTTCCCAAGCTGGCCTAACTTTACCCAGCACACCTCATCCGCAGCCGCTGCTACTTCTTCTGACGTTTCGTTTTGATGGGCGATTAAAACTGTTTTACGTCCGGCTTTTTGAGCCGCCTGGATAAACAACAGAGGGAATTGTCCTGAACCTGCGATAATTCCAATTTTAGAAGGATCGATAGTCATGGCAATTTAATTACTTTTAGTACGCTTGACCACACCGCGTTTAGAAGCCCGAATAAAACGGATCAATTCATCCACCGCGCTATTTCCACCGAGTTCTTTTTCTACTTTATCAAGAGCCTCTTCATGGAGCAGATTAGAATAAAAAAGAATCCGATAGGCAGCATCGATCTGTTTAATGGTGGCACGATCAAATCCATTTCGGCGCAACCCCACCTTATTCAAACCGGAAATTTTCATACCTCCCCGCTCCCCCGTAACCATTGCATAGGGTGGAACGTCTTTACTCACGGCTGATCCTCCGCCAATAAAGCAAAACATGCCGATACGGGAGAATTGATGTGTTCCGGTAAGGCCGCCAACCGTTGCATACGTGTCAACCTCGGTGTGTCCGCTCAGGTGCGCAGCGTTGACTATAATTACATGGTCTGCAATGATACAATCATGGCCAAGATGGGCGTAGGCCATTAGAAGACAGTTATTGCCGACTATAGTCTTACCACCACCTTTTACGGTTCCCCTGTGGATGGATACGTATTCACGGATATGGTTGTCGTTGCCTATAAGAAGTTCAGTGGGTTCCCCTTTATAGCCAAGATCCTGGGGTTCTCCACCAAGGGCCACGAAAGAATCGATCCGATTATTTTCACCTATGGTGCAGGGACCTGAGATTCTTACATGGGTGGCGATGCTTGTTCCTCTGGCTATTTTCACATTTGCTTCAATAACAGAAAAGGCACCAACCTGAACGGAGGAATCCAGCTCTGCCTGAGGATCAATCACTGCTGTTGGATGTATAATGGTCATATCAGTTGTTTAACCAAAGGAGGCCAGAAGCTCTGCTTCTGCAACTTTTTGACCATCCACATGAGCAAGTGCTGACATCTTCCAGATACCCCGTTTTTTCTTTAACAGTTCCACGGTGTACATGATTTGATCACCTGGCCCGACAGGTTTACGAAATCGAGCTTTATCAATTCCTGCAAAATAGAGTAACTTTTCACCAACATTTTCGGGTTCTGAACAAAAGGCAAGTACGCCACCAGCCTGGGCCATCCCCTCAAGCATCATTACTCCAGGCATGACCGGCTTCTCTGGAAAATGCCCCTGAAAAAAAGGTTCATTGATCGTTACATTTTTTAGAGCCTCTACACTTTTATCAGGCACCACAGATAACACCCGATCTATCATCACAAAGGGATACCTATGTGGAAGAAGGCGTAAAATTTCCAGTATATCAATATGTTCTAATACAACTTCATCACTCATTATTTATTCTCTCTTATTTTTAACGCTGCCACTTCTTTTTTTAATTTTCGTAAAGTCCGTCCCATCTCGGGCAATTTTCCAAACTGAATCGCTGCCCGCACATAGGTTTTCATGGGGAGTGCCGGCGAGCCACCTACCTGCACACCAGCTTTCTGATTATTATGCACTCCGCTCTGAGCTGCAACCATCACAGCATCTCCCAGGGTAATATGACCGGTGACTCCAACCTGTCCACCAAGAACCACATTTCTGCCAAGGGTTGTTGATCCTGAAATACCAACCTGGGAGACAATAAGACAATTTTCACCAAGTTCCACGTTATGGGCAATCTGGACAAGGTTATCTATCTTTGTCCCTGATTTTATATGGGTCACACCGTAGACGGCTCTGTCTATACAGGAATTTGCTCCAATCTCCACATCGTCGTCAATTTGAACAATGCCAACCTGGGGCCGCTTTGTATGAAAGCCCTTATTATCTGTGGCATAGCCATAGCCATCACTGCCTATTACGGCACCTGAATGGATTGTGACCCTGTTACCGATTTTACATCGTTCTCCGATGGTGACATTAGCCTTCAATACCACATCGTCTCCGATCTGCACATCATCTCCAATCACGACACCAGACTGGATGGTTACCCGTTCACCTAATGTTACCCGCTCACCTATGGCAGCCATTGGTGCAACGGTAATCTCTTGGGGGATTTCGGTATCCGCCCCCACCCAGGCACGTTCGTGTACCCCCTTTGCGACAAACGGTTCGGCAAGCAGCAGGGTGTGAATTTTGGCGGAGGCAAGATAGGGGTTTTGTACTCTGATAAGCGGTACAGTAGCTTCTTCAATATCCATAGGCACAATGATCGCACTGCCCTTGAAATCGGCAAGTGTATCAACCTGTCCTGCCTTTACCAGAAAACTGATTTCTCCAGGGCCTGCAGTCTCCAGCGGAGCGAAACCGGTAATTTCAAGTTGCTTGTCTCCTGCAACTTCTCCGTCTGCGACGTTGGCCAATTCTTCCAGGGTAAAACTCTTATTATTCACACAGATCCTCTAGTATAATAGGTACTCTTTTCGTTTTTCCAGAAACTGTCCAAGCGCAAGCTGCCATTTTTCTTCAAGCTCTACAAGGGGTGTACCTTGTTCCAAACCTTTGCGCAGGTCAGTATCTCCTAGAATCAAGTCCATGGGCAATCGTTCATACTCATATTCATAGGGTGGCTTTTTATAAGAAAATTGCTCCGGATACAGCCGCATCACAGCCTGTAACAGCGCAAGACTTGTTCTGTAAGGTAAAAATGTTTCAGGGTTCGTCACATGAATCTGAAATCCGACACAGGGCTCCTCGGCCCATTTCCCCGACGTTGGCTGAAAAACAAGAGGCCGCAGGAAGCAACCGGGCAACTCTGTTTTCGTAAGATACTCTAGAATCGCATCATGCTCCCAATAGGGTGCACCCACAAATTCAAATGGCAGGGTTGTTCCCCGCCCCTCAGATGCATTTGTGCCTTCCCATATCACTTGCCCAGGATACACCAAAGCTGTCTCAGGGGTGGGCATATTAGGCGATGGTGACACCCATGGAAATCCAGTATCCCTGAACAGCATAGTATGCGACCAGCCCGCCATGGGAACAACCTGCAAGTTTGCACCAATCTTATATTCTGCATTAATATAAAGTGCCAGCTCCCCAAAGGTCATACCATGCCGCATGGGGATAGCGTATAAACCAACAAAAGAAGTGCAATCATCCTGTAATATGTTCCCCTCAACTGCGCCGCCAATCGGATTTGGCCTGTCCAGCACCACGACCTGCTTCCCATATTCGACCGCTGCCTCCATGCAATAAGCCATGGTGTAGAGAAAGGTATATACCCTGGTTCCCACATCCACGATATCTATCAGCAAGACATCTATATGCTCAAACATCGAAGCATCAGGTTTTCTTTTTTCTCCATAGAGACTGAAAACAGGCAGGCCACTCACCGGATCAATGCTATGACCCGACTCAATCATATTATCCTGTTTTTCAGCAAAAAAACCATGCTGAGGAGAGAAAATGCAGGTCAACTGCTCCCCATATGCATCCAGGATCACATCCCGTGAATGACGTAACGATGCATCCGTTGATGCCTGATTACAGAGCAGCCCCAAACGCTTCCCCTGCAGGGATACGTCAGAGTCCGCCAGTTGTTCAAGTCCAATAGAAATCATTACTCAACGGTTACGCTTTTGGCAAGATTACGTGGCTGATCCACATCACAACCACGTCGATACGCTATCTCATAGGCTAGTAACTGCGCCGGGATCGTATAAAGGATAGGGTTGAGTTCCTCGTGTACCTCGGGCAGGTACAAAATATCATCGGTGATGGTCTTCAATTGTCCGTCACCTTCCGTGCCGATAAGGATCAAACGCCCCTGCCTGGCTTTTATTTCTTCCACATTGGAGATTGATTTCTGATACACAGCATCCTTTGGTGTAAGACCAACAATGGGCATATCCTTGTCGATCAGGGCAATGGGACCATGTTTCAACTCACCGGAGGCATAGCCCTCTGCATGGATATAAGAAATCTCTTTTAATTTTAAAGCACCTTCAAGGGCGATGGGAAAATTAAGTCCCCTGCCTACAAAGAGAAAATCCCGGCTATCGTAAAATTTTTCTATAAGTTCTTTAATTTCCTCTTGTAAGGACGGAAGTATTTCCTCTATAACTTTTGCAAGATGGATCAACTCTTTTCCCAGCAAAAGGCGCTGGTCCTGAGCCATAGTCCCCTTTCGTTCAGCCAGAAAAAGCGTAAAAAGAAACAGTGCCGCAAGTTGAGAAGTAAAGGCCTTGGTGCTGGCCACTCCAATTTCAGGCCCTGCATGGGTATAGACTGTACCGTGGGCTTCGCGGGTCATGGTGGACCCCACTACATTGCAGATCGTTACGATTTTCGAACCAAGATCCTTTGCCAGCCGTATTCCTGCAAGAGTATCTGCGGTTTCACCAGATTGGGAGATGGCCACCGTGAGCACACGCTCGTTAATCAGCAATTTCCGGTATCTGAACTCAGAGGCGATATCCACTTCAACGGGTATTCCTGCCCAGCGTTCTATCCAGTATTTTGCAACAAGTGCTGCATGCCAGGACGTTCCGCAGGCCACTAAAAATATCCGATCAATATTCTGCAGATCGTCGTCGCTTAAGTTCATTTCAGGAAGATCAACACTCCCGGTCTCAGGATTTATTCGCCCGCTGACCGTATCAATAATGGCCTGCGGCTGTTCGTAAATCTCTTTGAGCATAAAATGCCTGTACCCGCCCTTTTCGGCCATGGCGGCATTCCAGGAAATGGTTTTCACCTCCTTCCCCACTTCTTTACCGGTTTTCAGAGAGTAAATGGTGTGACTGTCAGCTTTTAGAACTGCAAGTTCTTCATCATCAAGAAAAATAACCTGATCGGTATAGGGAAGAAGAGGAGGGATATCAGAGGCCATAAAACCTCCTTCTTCCTCATGAATTCCTAACACCAGGGGGCTATGATTCCGTGCAGCAATAAGCGTATCCGGCATACCAGTCCAGAGAACTCCCAAAGCATAGGAGCCCTCCACCCGAGTGAGCGCTTTTGTGACGGCAGCCCGTAGATCATCATCGAGATACTCTTCTATGAGGTGGGCCAGTACTTCGGTATCTGTTTCAGAAGCAAATGTATGACCCTTTTCAATCAGTTCATTTCTAAGTGAATGGTAATTTTCGATAATACCGTTGTGCACCACCACAAGTTCTCCGGTACAATCACTGTGTGGATGCGCATTTGCGGTGGTTGGTGCACCATGAGTTGCCCATCGGGTGTGCCCAAGACCGATATGAGACGGAGCACTGAGAGCATCTTCCATGTGTTTTTCAAGATTTTGCAGTTTACCTTCGCTTCGATATTTTTCCAGCTTGCCATCCTGAAGAAAAACAATACCGGCAGAATCATAGCCCCTGTATTCAAGACGCTTCAATCCACCAAGAACCACAGGTACCAAACGTCTGCTTCCCACATATCCTACTATTCCACACATATAATTCCCTCAGTCTTTAGTTCAGCGTATTAGCCATTTAGGCTGTAGGCTATCAGGCAAAGCAGCATATAGTACTTTCCTGACATTTTTGCATAGCCAGACATTGCAATAAAGCTAATAGCATGCAGCCTAATCTATTGACTTCTTGCAAACTCCAAATAGTCTATCAATTAGATAGAATAACATTTCATTTTTCATTATTGCGAGTTTTTTCTTGTAGCCTTGTAAAAAACAGGTATTTATACCAATATACTATTTATACTCTTCAACCTATAAATAACGGAAAATCCCATGAGTGACAGACAACGACTAAAAGAAATCATCCTGGAAAAATCATACCGAAAGGGTGAATTTACTCTAACATCCGGCAAAAAATCAGATTTTTATGTGGACGTTAAACAGACAAGCCTTTCAGCAGAAGGTGGATACCTCTGCGGAAAACTTATTTTTGAACTTATGCAGCAGGCTGAGGAACCAATTCTTGCAGTTGGCGGCATGACCCTTGGCGCAGACCCTCTGGTTACAGCTGTTTCCATTGCCAGCTTCCTCGAAGGAACCCCCATCCCGGCCTTTATTGTACGCAAAGAAGCCAAGGGGCATGGAACAGAAAATTATATTGAAGGCCTCAGCAATATGGAACCCGGCTGCCGGGTAACGCTCCTTGAAGATGTTGTTACCACAGGCGGCACACTGATAAAAGTTATCGAACGTGTCGAATCTCAGGGTTTTACCGTGGCACAGATCATCACTGTTGTGGAGCGTCAGGAGGGTGGCGTAGAAGTTCTTGAAAAAGCAGGATACAAGCTCGAAGCTCTTTTTACCCGTGAACAACTGCTTGCTGACTAATGCGAGCGAGCTCGTGAGCTGAAAGTAGAAAGTTCAAAGTATGTCATACCGCAGCTTCGCTGCCTTACTATGCTTTACAAACTTTTGACTTTATGAACTTTATAACTGAATAACACCATGAAATGTAGAAAATGTTCCGAGAAGCTGGAAGTGAAACGAAGCTGCTGGCGTGTTCGCCTGCGTTGTACCGGTTGTGGTCATGAGTACCAAATTCATGAAGTGGCCAGTGACCTTGATCCAGAGACAGAGGCAATCCTGGAGAAATACACCGTCCTTATTTACGATTGATCCCGGCAGCGGTTCGAGCATACAATCTCAAGCAGCATCCTGAGAAGGATGCTGCTCAAGGGGATCTTAAACCAACCATTGGCAATAAAAGCTAATGAAAAATAGGTATTTATACCTATAGTATTTTTCCACATATATGGTAAAATATGATGCTCTTAACGGCCCACACAACCTAACCAACTAACCGAACGAGAAAACCGATCAGCAAGCAATGATATGAAGGTACAAAAATCTTTTGTTAAAACAAACGATACAGCGTCCATTCAATGTCCTGCCTGTTCTATCGTCAGAAATATTCCCGTTGGTAAATTCAGAAACGCCAGACACACCCTGAAGACCCGTTGCAGCTGCAAAACAACGTTCTATGTAGCTCTTGATTTCCGCAGACATTTCCGAAAACCTGCAAATATAGTTGGAGTGTATACCATCATAGGAGTGCTTGGAAGCAGTGGAGGGCAGATGCAGGTTCATAACATCTCTCGCAGCGGTGTAGGCTTCTCCGTATCAGGGCAGCACAATATCACAGTGGGCCAAAAAGCACTTATCAACTTCAGGCTCAATGACAAGAAGCACACAGAACTCACCAAAAAAGTTATTATCAGACGAGTCTATAACAATAAAATCGGGTGCGAATTCATCAAGCAGAATCGGCTGGGTAAGGATCTCGGATTCTTCTTGCAACCCTGATGAGCTGTCCTCAAAGAACTTATCGAAGGTTTTTCCCTTCTGCGGTTCGACATTCTTTGTTCGACATTCGATATTCGTCTTTTTTAGTTACTGTCAACACCTAAAATCTTACCCATTATTTTTTGAGCCTTTACCAGAAAGGGCTCCAACGTCTTAGGTTGCAAGGCACTCACAACAATCCCTTCCCGCCCGGCTTCACCAAGGAGCCCGGCATCGCCATCGACCTTGTCTGCTTTATTAAAAACCTTCAAACAAGGAATCTGACCAAGATCCAGCTCCTGCAGCAGATCATCAACGACCTTCATCTGATCGCGAAACATGGGATTGGAAAGATCCACCACATGCACCAGCAGATCCGCCTCTTCCAATTCTTCCAACGTCGCCTTAAATGCCTGTAAAAGATCTGCCGGCAGGTTCCTGATAAATCCTACCGTGTCGGTGATCACCACTTCCATATCCAAAGGAAAACGCAGTCTTCTACTGGTGGGATCCAGGGTGGCAAAGAGTTTATCTTCCGCCACGATATTACTTTTCGTCAAGGTGTTTAGCAGGGTGGATTTTCCGGCGTTGGTGTAGCCCACAAGGGAAAGTACCGGTAGATCCTTTTTCCTACGCCTTGAGCGACGCCGATACCGCTCTTTGCTCACTTTTTTGAGCTCTTTGTTCAACTTGGCCAACCGATCATTAATACGGCGTTTGTCAATTTCAAGCTTTGTTTCACCTGGCCCCCTGGCACCAATACCACCAGTCAGCCTTGACAGTGCATCGTCACGAGAAGAGAGTCGCGGCAACATATATTTCAACTGTGCCATTTCTATCTGCAGTTTCCCCTCGCGGCTCAGTGCTCTGTGGGCAAAAATATCAAGGATCAACTGGGTACGATCAATAACCCGAAGTTCCGTATGATTTGTAATGGAGCGAATCTGGGAAGGATTTAGTTCCTGATCAAAAATAAGCAGATTGGCACCCAGTTGCAGTGCTCTGATCATAATATCTGCCAATTTCCCCTTGCCAAGAATAAGCCGGGGATTCACCTTCCGCCTTCGCTGCACAACGGTATCAAGCACCGCAACATCATCAGACTTTGCGAGCTCCACCAGTTCCCGCATGGACTCCTGGCTCCTGATTTCCGACTGGCTGGAAACGCTTATCAGGATTGCCCTGTCCTCGGAAGAATCGACCTTTTCACTTCCCGCCGTACGAACAAATTCGCTCTCAAGGGCGTGAATAAATTCTTCAAAGGAGTCGTCCTGGTTGGCCGGGTGCACAGGAGGCAGGAAGGCCCAGTTTTTCCCGTCACGAGAATCAGGAAGCAGGTGAACAGAGTAGAGTTTTTCGGGCAGGCCAGAATCATCGACCTTGAGCACTGAGAGCATATCAAGACGAAGAAAAAGAAGATCCATAAGATCTTCATCACTTATATCTTCGCCTGCCAGGTGGGTATGAACTAGACGCAGCCCCTTCAAACGTCCCTGACTGCGAATATGAGAAAGACTGGGAATCAATATCCCCTTAAAGTCTCCCACGATCACAGCTTCAACTTTTCCGGAACGTTGGAGTAACAGGCCAATCTGACGATTTAATTCAGAAGAGAGCCCGCAGAGCGCCTTAGCCATCTCGGGACCGATCACCTGATCCCTTCTACCCCGTTTCCCGGCCAATCGTTCCAGTAATTTCAGCTGATTCTTTTTAAGACCGCTGGTGTTGCCGCTTACAAGTGCTATTTTGAACTCTCTAAGTATTGTTTGATGGATTCAGCAATGGTGTTAAATACTTTCCTGAAGACCTCTTCATCACGCTCAAGCAATGTCACCCGAAAGCCTTGCAGATCCGTAGCAAAGGAAGTCAAAGGCACAACACAAACACCCGTTGCCCCAAGGAGATAATAGACAAAACGTTTATCAAGAGAAGTGCCTTCAGGAGCCACAAGCCCCTCAATCATCTTTCGAACTTCAACGTTTTCAATGGCTAAGGTCTGCTGATGATTCAAAGCACCATTTTCAAAACAGACACTCATATAAAATGCGCCGTTGGGTCGATTTACCAACACCCCTTTCACATCCTGCAAAGTCTCCTGGGCAATATTGGAAAATTTTTCGTAGCGACGAATTCGTTCTTCCAGGTATCCCTGATATTTCGGATGCTGTACAACCTGCGGGTAAACCGTCTGGGGCAATGTGGTGGAGCAGACCTCCACCATCTTGGCATTGAGGATGGAGTTCACATATTTAGCGAACATGGGATCTTTATCGCCGTTATAAATCTCTATCCAGCCACAACGGGATCCTGGCCAGGGCATTTCCTTTGACACACCCCGCATAGCAATGGCCGGTACATCACCAATCACAGCAGAAAGCGGAGAAGTGGACGTTCCGTTATAGACGATGTTATGATAGACCTCATCGCAAATGATAAAGAGATCATAACGACTGGCTAACTCGACGATAGATTCCAGGATATGCGTTGGATAGACTGCACCTGTTGGATTGTCCGGATTAATAATCAGGATTCCAGCCACGGCAGGATTATATTTGATGGATTTTTCAAGATCATCAAGATCAGGATACCAGTGATTATTGGGATCAAGAATATAAGTAAGCGGTTTATCCCCAGCGTGTGCGGCTTCTGCGGAAGAGTGTGTGGTATAGCTTGGTGTTGGAACCAGGACCCTTGCAGTTCTACGCAGGAAACCAAAAATCTTTGAGATGGCATCACCGAGTCCGTTAAAGAAAAGGATATCTTCCGGATCAATCTGCACACCGCCCAGTTTATTGGTTTCTGCTGCAATAAATTCACGGGTACTCAGCACACCTTTCGTTGGACAGTACCCATACGTCGCATCCTGCATCACCGCATCAGACACAATCTCTTTCATCCAGAGAGGAATTTCCTCCCCTTTCATAATAGGATCACCAATATTTTCCCAGTTGGTGCTAAGGCCAAGTTTCTGCAATTTAGTTCCGACATTCACAATGTTACGAATCTCGTACGTCAGTTCACCAGCACCTATATGGACGATATTTGTCCGCATGATTCTTTACTCCCTTCTCTTGCATTCTGCAGGTACTTACTCCCGCAGTTGGTATTGTATTGTTTGAATAAATATATTAATCGATTTATGGTGATTACCACAGGCATAAAACAGAGTCAACCGATGTACTCTCTTGTCACTATTTATCACTTTTGTCCGATTCTGGAAATGTAAGGACTCGTTTATCTGCATTGATGCGGAGTTGTGGTGTTCCCGTCGCCGTATTTGAAGAATGCGGCGGGTGTGTTGGTACCGTTGCGTGCCGTGCATTGACTTCACGCCTGTTGCTTCGTTGAGTATCTGCGCGGTCGTCTGATTTGTTTGATTATGACAGAATTTTCATAACAGAAAAATATCATTTTTTTTTATTTTTTGTTATCATCACCTATGCAAAAAAAAGAGCTGATAACCTATTGGATTGAGAGTTCCGAGCAAGATGTTTCGGCCATGGAACATTTATTTGAAAAAGGCGACTATTCCTGGTCGCTATTTATCGGACATCTTGTCATCGAGAAATTATTGAAAGCATGGTACGTGCAGAATATTTCCAACACCCCTCCTTTTATCCATAATCTTGTTAGATTGGCCGAGAAAGGGGAATTACCACTGGAAGAAAAGCAGCTGGATTATCTGGACACTATCTCAACTTTTAACCTGCGGGCCCGGTATGATGATTACAAGATGGAGTTTAACCATAAATGTACCCGAGAATTTACCGCAAAATGGATTGACATAATCAGGGAGTTCAGAGCATGGATAAAAGAAAAGCTTACAAAATAGCCAGAGAATATACAGAATTCCTGAGAATAAACAAACCCGGTCTAAAAAAAGTATTTCTTTTCGGATCTTATGTCAAAGGAACCGCTGACGACAACAGTGATATAGATATGGCTGTTGTATTTGAGACTTTTGCAGATTCCTTTGATATACAGGTCGAATTAATGAAAATGAGAAGAAAATTTGATACTCGAATTGAACCTCATCCATTCAGAGAGGTAGATTTCAACTCTTCCGACCCCTTTGCCAAAGAAGTTCTCACCAGTGGCGTTGAACTTTATTCCTTTGCCGGGACTGCGTAATGAACAGGTGAGAAGATGGTATACGGTTTTGGTATATGGTAAAGTAAAGATTGCCAATGGAGTGGTCACCTTTTTAACATTTACCCAAAGGTAAAACATGCTACTACGAGTGCCCATGTCTTCTTGAGAAGAAGGCAACCTGACAACGAAAGGATAGTACAAACACTACTCCAGCTACGGTCTACTTATCATACTTCTGCAACTTATTCTGCAGCGTTTTACGAGTAATACCTAGCCGCCTTGCCGCTTCACTTTTATTACCATCAGTCTCTTCAAGGGTCTTTAGAATCTGTTGTTTCTCAACTTCCTGTAATGATGTGGCAGTGGACACAGCTGTCCCGTTTTGCTCACTCTGTTTCTGGATGGGCAAGGGCAAGCTTTTCTCTGTCAGATGCTCACCACGCATAAGAATAACACCACGTTCAATTGCATTCTCAAGCTCCCGAACATTACCGGGCCACTGATAAGACTGGAGTAACTGGATACATTCTTTGGTAATCCCATCGACTTTACGTCTATTTTTGGCCGCGAATTTTTCAACGAAAAACTCAACTAACAATGAAATATCATCTCCACGATCACGTAGAGGCGGTACATGAACCGTCACCACATTGAGGCGATAATAGAGATCTTCTCGAAAATTCCCCTTTCGTACTTCCTCCTCAAGGTCACGGTTGGTGGCCGCAATAATTCTGACATCTGTCTGAATGGTTTGCTCGCCGCCAACGCGTTGTAATTCATGCTCCTGCAGTACCCGCAGCATCTTTACCTGCATGGCATGGGAAGTTTCTCCTATCTCATCAAGAAACAGGGTGCCCCCTGCCGCCTGCACAAATTTACCGTCTCGCTCTCTATCTGCTCCGGTAAAGGCCCCTTTTTCATGACCAAAGAGTTCTGATTCGAGAAGACTTTCGGCAAGAGCTGCACAATTCACCCGGATAAAAGGGCCGGCATGACGCTCTGAATTATTATGTAATTCTGCAGCCACCAGCTCTTTTCCGGTACCAGATTCACCAGTGATCAGGACGGTGGCCTCGGTGGGAGCCACATAAGATATCATTTCCTGCAACTCCTGCATGGGAAACGATTTACCGATTATGGAGGATCTTCTTTCGGCTTCCACGGGTGAAACCTCTTTTCTTTCCTGCTTCTTCTCTTCCACCGCTTTTTTGTCAACTGCCCGCTCAAGGGTCAGGCGCAAACGATCAAAATCAAGGGGTTTCGTCAGATAATCATAGGCCCCGTGTTTAATGGCCTCCACCGCCGCATCCACTGAAGAATAGGCAGTCATAATGATCACTGGAAGCGCAGGATTACTAGCATGAATACGTGTAAAGGCTTCCATGCCATCCATCCTGGCCATACGTACATCCATCAAAACGGCATCGTACTGATTCTTTTCCACAGCATCCACGGCTACTTTGCCATCATCTGCTTCCACGCACTTCCAGCCCCAATCCTTAAACATTGAACAGAGCATATACCTGTGTACCTGCTCATCGTCTACCACCAGAATGGTTACCTGTTTTGTACCGCTCACGATTTACTCTCCATACCGATATTCCACTAATCAGAATCTGCCTGTACATACATTGTTCAGCAGCCTGAATTCTAATATAATTATTGACGTCCTAAGCTCGTACAAAGCTTCAGCCTTTTAACTTCGTGCTCTTCATGCTCTTCGT
>JAOZLI010000425.1 GCA_029934915.1 Desulfocapsa sp.
CTGCAAGCCATAACGAATAAATATTGTTGGTTGTTTTGTATACCGGACTGGTTATGTAAATGATCTCCATACCATAGGCTTTGGTGCCAAGAAAATCACGGATAGAGTCGGCTTGGTGTCCAACAACTATAACAAGTTTGTTAAAGTTGTAGGAACGTAGGGTCTCAAGCAGGCGTTCAAGAATAGGTACTTCATTAACGGACACAAGACATTTGGGCATATTATCTGTCAGGGGAGCTAAGCGACTTCCCGTTCCTGCCGCCAACAACAGGGCTGTACGTACTTGGTTTCCCTTAACGTCTGCACGGCTGGACAGTTTCTTCATATTTCATTTCCTTTTTTGTGAGTATAAGTAGACATTGGTAGAACGACCACACCGATGGTGACGGCAGATGAGCGGAGGACATGCGTTCTCCTGTCACTTGTCTCAACTGATAAATAAGATAATATCAGACGTATATAGCGAGTGGATGTCTTTATTGAAAAACAATCTGGAATTACCAAGGCGACGCCATAGTATACAGGGAAGACATGCATGTGTCAATCATTATGAGGACTTCGAGCTGCGACTGTTCGTGTTAACACTCTGATGTCTTGTCGTTTTTAGGCATCCACAAGGTGTTAAAGAGTGGCCATGGCTCATCGATATTCTGAGAGTATTAAACTACTAACCCGATAAGTCGAAAAACTTTTTAGTACCCCCTCGGAGTCTATCTGAATATATTATGCCCAATACGACCAAAGGGATACGTTTTCCACGTGTCTTTACAAAATAGCTCGACCAAGGTTTGGTAAGAATACTACCGATATCTCTGATCGAGGTGGGTGAATTACCAGTTTTATTTCTTTCTGGCTTGAATGAAGGTTACCAGCTTTTTAACAACTAAAGGAAAAATCCCCAGGAGAACAAAAGAGCCGATCAAACCGGGCGAGAGGATCCCTGAGAGTGAATCAATCTTAGCCAACTCCTTGCCGGCGTTAACAAAGACGGCAGTACCAGCCAACATTCCCAGCTGGGAAACCCAGTAAAAGGTGAACAGTGGCATCTTGGTCAGGCCCATCACCAGATTGATGATAAAGAATGGAAAAACCGGGATCAAACGTAGAGTAAAGAGATAAAAGGATCCCTCTTTATCAATACCTTCATTGATGGCGGCCAACTTGTCACCGAATTTATTCTGTACCCAGTCACGCAGAACAAAACGGGCTACAAAACAGGCCAGAGTCGCGCCGATGGAGGAAGCAAAGGAGACAACAATAAGCCCTGTGACCAAACCAAACAGTGCCCCACCGGCCAGAGTGAGAATGACGGCACCCGGCAGAGACAAAGCAGTAACCAGAATATAGATGCCCATATAACCACCAATCACCAGACCTGGATTTTTATGATACAAGTCTGCAAAACGGGACTGGGATTCTTTAAGATAGTCCAGGGTGAGATATTGCTGGAGATCCAAGGCAAAAAAGATTGCTACCAGAGCAGCTCCTGCAACTACCATTGCCAGTTTTTTAACGAGATTCATATTCATTATAGTTATTTCTTTCCGAGCCCTTACTCACATACAACCCACAAAATCAACGAATATCCGAAGAAGGATCACAGGCAGACCCTTTAAGATTAAAGAAGAATTTCAGCCCCTTTTTGATGGTGGGTGAAAATATTTTGGGGGAGAAGAATGAACCTGCAACCCGCTTATTGATCTCCACCAGAGTGGGATATGGATGGACGGCACCCGCCAGAGTGGAGAGCTTCACCTTGCCGTTTAAAATGGCAATCCATTCGCCCAGAAGATCTCCGGCCCTGGGGCCAACCAGTTGAACCCCCAGGGGTTTCTCGGAACTGTCGAGGATCATTTTGATCTTGCCACGGCCCTCATCTTCTGCCAGGGCCCTGTCATT
>JAOZLI010000152.1 GCA_029934915.1 Desulfocapsa sp.
GAACTTGTTAATTTTGGAAGCAGCATCCAAAGAAGTTGCAGGCTGAGAAGTGCATAAAAACCAGCGAAGACATCATCCAGCATAATACCGGTTCCACCATGGATATGCTTGTCAAGCCACCCGCAGGGAAATGGCTTAAGGATGTCGAAGAAGCGGAAGAGGAAAAAACCGAGTATCCAGGCGCCAAAATGTGAAGGCGCAGCCGCAAGTGTGATAAACATCCCCACAAATTCATCTATGACGATGGGGCCAGCATCGGCCAGATCCAGGATTTTTTCCGCTGATCCTGCAAGCAGGCAGCCAGCGATAAAGATAATTGCCACAAGACCCATGTACGAGGGCAGGTGGAGGTTGCGCATAAAGAACCAGGGAGCAAAAGCTGCAAGAGATCCCCAGGTACCTGGGATTTTAGGGAGGTTTCCCGAGTAGAACCCCGTGGCCAGAAACATAATAATCTTGTCCATTATTTTTCCTTTGATGCTGCCTGGATGACGGCGTAGTATACTTGTGTCAGGGGGATCTTGTTGCTTTGGGCGATTATTTTACAGGCTTCATATTCGGGGTAAATAGCTACTCCTTCGGGGGTCTGTACCTGTTTTGCTTCAACCTTTCCCCATTGCGTGTTCACCTGTACAATTTTTCTGCTCAGGGTAATTCGTTGTTCCTGTCGAAAACGCAAACCAATGGTTGTGGTTTCAGATAAAACGATCTGTTTTAATGTCAGTGCATGAGCAGGCCTGGCGATCACTTGTAAGCGGTGGCCCGGTCGCCCTTTTTTCATGAGTAAGGATGAGAGCGAAACATCAAGGGCGCCGTTGTCGAAGAGTTGTTCGCTGAGGTAGGGGAACATCTCAGTATTCCAGTCATCGAGATTGCATTCTATTATTTCAACGCTCTGGCTCTCTTCTGTGTGCTGCTGTTCTCCAATAATCAGACGGAGGAGGTTTGGCTGGTCATGCTTCAGTGTACTGCTGCCTGCGCCATAGCCCACTTTTTTTATTGTCATTGCTGGCATACGGCCAAAATCGCTAGCGAGCTGCATCGCAAGAGCGGCACCCGTTGGGGTGACGAGTTCTTTTTCCTGGTCCACTCCATATGTGGGTGCCTCTTGCAGCAATGCACAAACAGCAGGGGCTGGCAAGGGGAGATTGCCGTGATCGCAGTGAACAAAGCCGCGTCCCATTGGTAATGGTGAGCAAATTGTTTTTGTAATACCAAGGTGGTCGAGTCCAATCAGGCTTCCTACAATGTCGACAATGGTGTCCACCGCACCCACTTCATGGAAGTGGATTTTGTCGATATCGGTGTTGTGTACCTTTGCTTCGGCTTCTGCCAGGCGAGTGAATGTCTTTGCGGCTTTTTCCTTAATGGCAGGCTTCAGGCTGCTGTTGTCTAGGAGTTCAAGAATGTTTCCAAGGTGTCGAAACTGCTGTTTGGACGAGGACGATACTGTGACTTTTTTACAAGCGATCCCGGAATAGCATTCCGTTTCCACCTGCAGATTGAAATCCAGCCCCTCTATTTTTCCAAGTTCTGAGAGCAGAAAATCCTTGGGGACGCCAGCGTGAAAGCAGGTGCCAAGAAGCATGTCTCCACTGATTCCAGAAAAACAGTCGAGGTAGGCGATGGTGTCGGTGGGTGCCATTTCAGTTTTTAAGGGGAGGAGGTAAATTGCTGGTTATGATCAAATTTCTGGCCACAGAGATAGGCTTCCACCGTCATTCGTTTTTTGCCTTCGGGTTGAATCTCACGGATAAGGAGCGTTCCTTTGCCAGTGGCTAGACGGAGACCCTCGTGGTCTGCCCGAATAATTGTTCCTGGACTTTCAGTGCCTGTGGCATTACCGACAAGGGGAGTGAAAAAGCGAAATCGTTTCCCATTTAAAAAGCTGTAAGCCGTGGGCCATGGATCCATTGCTCTGACAAAACATTGAAGTTCATGGGCGGGCAAATCCCAGTTTATGCAGCCATCTTCTTTTTTTAAGGGCGGAGCGTCGGTGGCCAGGCTGTGATCTTGTTTGATGGGTGGTAAGTTGTCCTGTCGAAGCAGATCGAGTGCTTCAAGTAATGCAGTGCCGCCTAGTATTGAAAGTTTTGTGAACAATCCTCCTGCTGTTTCGTCTTCAGCTACAGGGATAGCGGCTGGCAGCAGCATGTCACCAGTGTCCATCCCGACATCCATTTGCATAATGGTGACTCCTGCCTCTTTATCGCCTGCCAGGACTGCCCACTGAATGGGGGCGGCACCACGATGACGGGGAAGAAGCGAACCGTGGATGTTTATACAGCCAAGGGGCGGCAAATCAAGGATAGAAGAGGGGAGAATACGACCATAGGCTGCGACGATAATCAGATCGGGTGCGTAGGATCGTAACGTGTCTGCAAACTCTTCGGTTCTTATCTTTGTGGGTTGCAGTACCGGGATCTCGGCAGAGTCGGCCAGAACCTTAACGGGCGGAGGTATTAGTTTTTTGCTGCGTCCTTTGGGGCGATCAGGTTGTGTTACAACTGCCACGACCTGATCGGGGCCATCGATTAAGGCCTGAAGGGCGGGTACGGAAAAATCCGGTGTTCCCATAAAAATGATCCGATATGTTTTAGCTTCAGTTGTCATGGCGTTCTTTGGTTTTAGGAGGTGATTGTTTTCGCTTGTTAAGCTGTTTTTTGATTTTTTTCTTATAGAGTGCACGTTTTAAGGTGGAAAGATAATCAATAAAAAGGATACCATGCAGATGGTCAATTTCATGTTGCAGGACAACGGCGAAACGATCTTCCACTGTCATTTCCTGTTCGGTTCCGTTCACATCCTGATAAGAGACTGTGACTTTTTTACTCCGTTTTACCGAAGCGGTGAGGTCGAGTACAGAGAGACAGCCTTCTTCGTCCACCTGCTTTCCTTCTTTTGCAGTAATCTCCGGGTTGATCATTACCATGGCCTTTTTTTCTTCGTCATCTTCCCCGGAAATATCCACGACAATCAAGGCGATGGATTGACCGATTTGGGGTGCGGCCAGGCCAACGCCCGGAGCTTCGTACATGGTTTCGGTCATGTCGATGATCAGAGTGTCCAGGGTGCCGTCAAAGGTGGTAACTTTTTCTGTGTCTTGTCGCAGGGCCGGGTCTGGGAATGTCAGGATAGGAAGCAGGCTCATGAGTTTGTCTTTCAGTGTTTAAAGTAATAGAGGTTGTTTTGAAAAGATTTGAAAATATAGCACAGGCCCAATCTTTCCGCATCAAAGTTGTGTTTCATACCAATATGCGCTAATGTCTCTAAAGTCAAATAAGCCTCTAACAAATATGGTGCACTGGTAAACGTTTACAGGTCAGAGTTTGTTCTGGATCAGTGTTGGAAATATATATAAAATATGACAATTACACTACTTATCGCATTACTTCTCAGTTATCTCATAGGTGCTATTCCTTTTGGTTTTCTCTTTAGTCGGGCTGTTGGAAAAGATGTTCGCGAGGAAGGAAGCGGCAATATTGGGGCTACGAATGTAAACAGGGTTCTTGGTAAAAAACTAGGTATCCTGACTCTTCTATGTGATGTGGGCAAAGGTTTTTTGCCGGTCTATTTTGCCTCCCGCCTGTTGCCGCAGTCTGTAAATGCTGAGTCCCTTGTGGCCCTATGTGGCCTGGCTACTGTGCTTGGTCATATGTTCCCGGTGTATCTGAGGCTTAAAGGTGGCAAGGGTGTGGCCACTGCTCTTGGTGTGTTCCTGTTCTTCTCCCCTGTAACCATACTCTTTGCGTTGTTTCTGTTTGTGGCGGTGGTCTATGTTAGTGGCTTTGTCTCGGCCGGTTCTCTTGTCGCGGCAGCGTTCATTCCTTTCTGTCTTTTGCTGCTTGGCAGTGATAGCGTGACACTGTTGGTGGCTGCTGCCATTACAATTCTTGTCTGGGTAAAGCATAGTGCTAATATTGGCCGGCTCAGACATGGAACAGAAAAGAGCTGGAAGAAAAAGGAGTCGTTATGACAAAATCTGAATGGAAAGAAGTTGTTGCAGCGAAAGAACTCATGGGACTTGGAGACAGTGCAACCCTAGGTGAAATGAAGCGCAGTTATCGTCAAAAGTGTAAAGAGTATCATCCGGATCTGGTGGGAGATGATAAGGCTAAAGGCGATATGATGCGGAAGTTAACCCGGGCTTATGATGTGTTGATGAGCCATTATAATCAGTTTAAAATTCCCCTTGTCCCCCGGGATGGTGAGGCCATTGAAGCGGAAGACTGGTGGATGGATCGTTTTGGCCGTGATCCCCTTTGGGGGAAGAATAGCGTTTGATGTAAAGAGTACCTGCCGTGCTCATTGTAATTTGGTAGAGTTAAAGGTTGCTAGTCTTGGTATTTCTCTATAAAATAAGTATGTTAGCGCCGTCATGCTGCTTTTTTGCCGCATGCGTGGTTACTATTCCATTGGCAATCTTTCCAATTTAAGTAAAACCACAAGTAGAGACTGTTTCTGCTAACTCTTACCAATTTTCAGCTCAGAATCACATCTTGATTTGATCATCAGAACAGTGGTGCAATTTCACCTACGCAGAACAAGCAATAAATTCTTTCACGTTACTCGTGCTACGGTGAATTATATGCAGTTGGAGGAGTGCTAATGCCATCAAAATTAACATACCAAGAGCTTGAAAAACGAGTGCAAACACTTGAGAAGGAGTTGGCCGGTTCTCATACCCGAAACGATTCAGAAAAATTAAGTGGCCAATACCTGGAAGCGATCCTTAATAATACAAACATGCCTATTTACCTGAAAGATGCTGAGTATAAATATATCTTTATGAATCGCCAGATGGCAAACCTTGCGCACGTACACCAGAATCAAGTACTGGGGATGGATGATTTCGCCATCTTCACTGAACCGGTAGCACAGCTTTTTCGTTCCCAGGATGAGGAGGTCGTTAAGAGACGGACTTTAGTCGAATTCGAGGAAACTATTCACTTGCCTGACGGAGTGCAGACTTTTATGACGTCGAAATTCCCATTGTTTAATAATGAAGGGAAGGTGTCTGCAGTCGGTGGTGTTTGTACAAATATTACTGCCCGCATAAAAGCGGAAGCTGAGTTAAAAGAAGCTGAAGAAAAATACCGGAGTATCTTTGAACATTCACCATTGGGAATTTTGCATATAGATAATGAAGGTATTATTACAGCAAGTAATGAAAAATTAGCAAAAATTCTTGGTTCCAGTGTAGAAAAACTTGTGGGCTTTGATTTGTTGCGATCTGCAAAAGATGAAAAAGTAAGAGCTGCGACTATCTCAGTACTTTCTGGGGAAAAAGCTTATTACGAAGGGAATTACCTGTCTGTCACGGGTAAAGGAAGAGCACACCTGAGTGGCTTTTTCTCTCCAGTTTCATCCAGTGATGGGGCAATAGTTGCCGCTATTGGCATTATTGAAGACATAACAAAACGAAAAAATGCGGAAGAAGCACTGCAGCAAGCCCATAACGAATTAGAACAGCGAGTGGTTGATCGAACTGCTCAGCTTGATCTAAAAACAAAGAGACTGATGGAGACAAACGTTGCTCTCAACATTTTATTGGAAAAGCGAGAGGAGGATAAAAAAATACTTGAAGAAGAAGTAATGTTTAATGTCGAAAAATTCATCGACCCGTACCTTGGAAAATTAAAGGAGAGATGTAACGAAAATTGTCAAAAAGATTTTGTGAAAATCATACAATCGAATCTTGATGAAATCACCTCTTCCTTTGCACGTACTCATACGAATTATCTTTCAAATCTTACCCCCGCTCAGCTTCAAATAGCCAACTTAATCAAACAGGGTAGGACGACAAAGGAGATTGCATCCCTCTTAAACCTATCCCCCTCAACTATTGCCTGCCATCGACAGGAGATTAGAAAAAAACTCGATTTAACCAACAAAAAAATAAATCTTCAAGCGGCTCTAACAAATAATGCATAACAACTAGATACTCTAGTTATTGTCTAGGCATTTTTCACCTATTGCCAATGTTAATAAAATAGCCTTATAATAATTGACACAAGGGGCTATTCTATACAAACACTAAAGACAGGGGGAGTATTAAAAATGTCGTATCCCGCAAATTATATTGTGTATCTTTGGTTAATTCCTATTTTCATTTTTATCTTTCTTCCTCTGACGTTAACTACTGCCGCTCTAGTGAAAACCCTGGCCCAACGCTTGCTCGTTGCAAAGGAAATGACCGCTGAGGAAAAAAGGAAACATCCGCGTTTTTCTTCCAGTAATGATACCTTTGCTAGAATTACTGTCGGCGACAAAACCTGTACAGGGCTTGTCTGCAATATTTCAAAAACTGGTGTCAGTTTGAAACACCTTCCTGAGATTATGTCCCACGAAATAGATAAGCTCTCAGTTGTCATCCATCACTATGGTATTGACTATACCATGCTGTTTAAAACGAAATGGACAGAGCTCACAGAATCTGGCAGACGACTGGGGGCAGAGATTGACTCGACCTCCGCGGATTGGAGTAAATTTCTCTTGCAGACTGAAAAGATGGGGCAGCCCAAGCCAGTATA
>JAOZLI010000153.1:0-4936 GCA_029934915.1 Desulfocapsa sp.
GTGTTCATCAGTTCTTCTATCAGAACCTGGTGGTTTTCCAGGAACTTTGTGTCAATGCCAATAAGTGGTAACGCCCTCTGGTAGAGCCCTTTCCCCATCCCCGGTTGTAATTGCGGGATCAGCTTGGCTAATAATTCCGCCTCCGGGCGGCAGAGTTTTTCGATGGTTTCAAGATGCTTGACCAGAGCGGGGTAAAGGTTGTTATCCAGCTGTAGCAGCGGCATCATATTCCTTTCCCATGTTTTACTGCGAGAGAGGGCATCGCTACCTAAAAAGTCTATTAAATTCTGGATGGAATGTATGACAATAAAAGTTGGAATACGCTGTTCAGCTAAGTCACGAAATGTTTTAGTCGACCATTGGACCAGATCCTGGTGGGGAAAGGTCTTCCACTCATCAATAAACCGTTGAAAATGCAGCATATCTGCCAAGGCAGAATTGCCTTTGGGTGGCTTTAAACCAAGACGAATGGGAAATTCTTTAGTCCCCGACAGTCTGGCTTTTAAAGAAGCGGACTTATCCCACTCCCGCCGCCGGATAATGTCTTTTGCTTCTTCTGGTAATATCCCCCAGGGTGCAGGGTTTGATTTACCTTTGGCTCCTTTACTCATGGCAATTCTATTCAGTTATCGTAGGTTGCGTTTGTGTCTCCAGTTCAATGCCTAAATGGGCGGCCTCATTATGCATCATTTTCTCTCTTTCTTCATCCATTCTTCGATCAATCTCAGTCCAGGTGACTTCGCATAGTGTGCTGTCATGCTTTTCCTGATCGCGTTCGGCGATAAGCAACGAGCGCGCTGATTCCCGGGCCAGATTGAGGTTTTTATATGGGGTAATCAGGTTCACATGAATATGAAGTTCCTTGAATACCCGGAGTACCCGCCTGCTCACGGCCTCGGCAGTATTGGAGAAGGCCTCATCCAGAAAAACAGTGCAGTAAACTGGCCGGTCATAGCCATCCGGTGTTAGTACATAGGCTAAACTGGCTGCGACAATGGTGCCGGCAAAGGACTCTTTCTCGCCACCAGACTTACCGCTGGATGATTCTAAAACATCACGAATTTCACCGGTTTTCCCATCAAGCTCTTCTGCATAAAATGACATTTGAAAACGGGGATCAAGAAGCCTTAAACTTTCCATTGTGTTGGCGGTGGCGGGCGCACTGGCCTTTTCCAGTATCTCAACCACCAGGGCCAACTGCTGGAACCGAGCTTCGTGGTCATTACTGGTCACTTGGCTGAGTACCTTGCGCAAATGTTGTTCAAATAGTTGCACATGGGGGAATTTCTCTTTTTTTGAGCCCAGTTTCAGGTGAGATCCTGATCTGAATTCAGTACGTTCCAGGACTTGATTGATAATACCTATCCGCTCAAGAATATCTTCTCGTTCAGACTCAAGTTTCGTCTTGATCCGAGCCAATGACTGGGTGGCGTGTTTGTTTAAGCGCGTGGTAAACTGTTCCACCAGGTTAGGCAGACCTTCATCTTCCAGTTGCTGCAAATGGCTGAGATAGTCTGGCAAGCTGCCAACATCACTTTGCCAGTCAACCGTAAAGACCTGCCATTTGTCGTTGGATCTAAAGGACGACATGATACCGACAGCTGATTTCTCAGCGCTATTCTTTTTATTACGACTCATATCTAAATGACGATCCAAATCTTTTTCAACTTTTAACGTCAAATCGGACATCTGATCCAGATCGTCTTTACCGAGAACTCCAAGACGGGCTGCCAGGAGCTCTCTTGTTTCTGCAAGTAAGCCTTTTGCTGCTGCTGATTTGGCTTTATTGCATTTGCCATCGGCATCATTCAATGAGTTCTTCACACTTCCCTTATCAGAGGCGAGCTTTATTAACTCTGCTTGAACCGTGTTCTCCTGAGACTTTGCCGATTCCCAGCGCGATTTCGCTTTGTCAAGATCACCACCTGATCGGACAAGCTCCTTGAGGTCAGATTCTAGATGTACGAGTTTTTTCTGCCAGTACGGAGCATTGATATCATCCCAATGATAATCAAGAATTTTTTGCCAGAGTTGTCTTTGCTTAGTAAATGAATCGAGCTCCTGTCTGGCAGCATTTACCAGTTTTTCTGTATCTGCCAGACTCTGGCTTAAATCATTCTTATCGTTATTGAGAATGGCCAAACGGGATTTATTTGAAAACCCCAGGGACCAGCGTCTCCTATCATCTATCCTGTGCAGATCTTTTTTCTCAAAGCGTCCCTTGTTCATGTGTATTAGTCCCTGTTGGGTCAGGGAGAATGGAGTCTTGTCCAACTCTTCAGTACTGGCAACACATTGGAGGTCAAAGCGCTGTAAGTGATGTTTGAGCCATTCTTTATAGGGGTGATCACGCCAGAGCAATTTCTTTAAATAACCGTTGTCTTTAAACCCTGGCATCTGCTCCCGACTCATTTGGGGCTTTCCCACAACCTGTACCCGAACATGAAGCCCCGTATGGCGAACATTCAGCCAGCGTGTAACCATTGAATAACAATCATGAGGTACGGCAAGGGTTGTCGGTAAACCTCCCAGGGCACGTTCAATAGCTCCCTGCCACTTCTTCTCCTGTTCCTCTACATCAATGAGTTCTCCAATAAAGACGCATTGATCTTTTCTTAATTTCAGGGAACTGACCAGCTTGTCTCGAAGTTGTTGGAATTTGACTCCAATATTTGAATCGGGCCGTGCTTTGATTTCCTGAATTTCGTGGGAAATCTCATTTATACTATCCTGCAATCGACTGTATTTTACACTGATATCAACAACCCGGTCCTGAACCTTTTTGTTGCTGCTCTCTGCATTGGCAAGTTTGGCTGTTGCCTCAATTTGATTGTGGTCAAATACTGCTTCGTCTAAAAGAGGCTTAAGTGTCAGCGCCCTGGCATCCTCCTGGTATTGGGATGAATCTCTAATGACTCTGTTGAGTCGTTGCTGGCTGTGATCTATCTCTTTTTGCAGTGATTCGATCTTATCACCGCCGAATTGAAGATACTCCTCATGTCTGCGCTCAACCAGCCTGGCACTATCGGACTTCTGTTTTTCGGCCTGTTTTATTTGACGGTCAAGCTCTGAAAGCTTCTCCTTGATTTCGGAAATCCTCTCGTTCCATAATTGCACTGAAATCTCACCAATGTAGACGGGCAAACCATTCTTTTCAGTGGCAAGTTTTTCAAGCTTATCCATCGCTTTTTTGATGGCAGCACTGAGCTTTGGCAACGTTGCCAAGTGCTCTTTCCGGGCTCTTGCATCAACCAGTTGGCTATGAATTGCCACAAGATCTGCAAATTCTGCCACTACCTTTCTGGCATCATCTTTGACCAGACTCGGTTCAAGAACAAGTTCTCGGATAAGCCTGGTTAAGTCATCAATTTTCTTCAAGCCCAAAGCCCGTGACAGCAAAACAGGGCCATTTTTATTGTCCATATAAAGGAGTTTTCGATATAACTCCTGATAGTTGGAAAAACTGTCATCGCAGCAGGTAATAGCCGGGTCATCACGCAACCATTGTTTAAGAGCTCGGGCGTTGCCTTCTCCAAAGGCGTCAAGTATTTCTTTAAGGGCAAGATTTCTTTTGGCAACGACATAAACCCGCTTCACATCCGCCAGAGCGTTGGTCGGCTGTGTTGTCCAGAAAAGTGCTGCCAGCGTGACAACTGAACCATCATCGCCACGATAGAAAGCGCGAAGGCCGGTGACCACAGCAGATTCCCTCTTGCTTTTGACTCGCGTTCCTGCGCCATCATGGGTTGAACCATAGCTCCCCCTCATATAGGAGAGTAAGGTTCGGTCAGCACGATCTCCCTGTGCTGCGGCAACATTGAAGGTTGCTTTGCCGGCTGGGAGGAGCAGGGCCATAAGGCCATCAATAAGAGTAGATTTTCCTGAGCCATTATCACCGGTAATTAAAGTCCCCATGGGATCTATGGCCGCGCTATGCAAACCGTTGAACGATCCCCAGTTGAAAACAGAGAGCTCTGCCAGGCGAATCTGGCAAACTTCCGGCAATGAATCCTGTTGAAAAACTGCTTCGCTGACTGTTGCTTTGGAGGATTGGTCAACCATTATCATCACCTCTTGTCAGCTCATCGCTGTTGCTGACACCACCACTCATCTCAATATCGTTCTCAGCAGCAATTCTGAGATATTCGTCAAGCATGTTTTCGAGAAATTCGGCGCTTACAACATAACGAATTACCGGGGTGATCTCGTAGCGATCCTTACTGCCTCGGATTTTGCGGAGAAGCTTCTTTTTTACCATTCTCTCCAGTGCCGCCCCAAGTTTTCGTCGATCAGATTTTGTGCTGTTTGTCAGAGGTAAAAATGGGGTCAAGTATGACTCCACTCGTTCCCGATCAATTACAATCAGTTGCTCTCCAGAAGTCTCTCTATCCTGGTAGTGCTTGCGAAGCACTAACAATAATAATGTGTCGTATAAAGAAAGTGTCCTTCTGCTGAGCAATGAGACTATTTCGTTATCAGCAAAGTTATCCAGTTCAGTGTCTTCCTCTTTCTGAATGCTGGCCACAAAAGCAACACCTGTCTTTTCGTCAAGTACCAACTTCAAATAGACTTCCGACAGATGGCGTCGGACAGCTGTCTGATGTCGGCAAAGAGACTCAAAGAGTTTAGCCTTCTGGGAAGCTAGGATAACGCCTTGGCGAAGTAAACTCACTAACGCCCGTCGTGCTTCCGGCGGCATAGTACTGCTGATGGTATCTGGTTCAGAGGTCGATGCTGAAACATTTTTCGCAAATGTTGACTCCTCTGTCGTGTGGTGATCTTCAGTGGTAAAAAGATCACCAAGATCAAGGGAGGGCAAACCAACAACTGACTCGTCATGTTCTGGCGTTGGATGTTTTTTTCGCAATTGGTCAAATACGCTGGCAGAATTTTTTGCTGTATGTAGCTGTTTATTTTCATTCATATCAACCCTCAT
>JAOZLI010000153.1:5036-6529 GCA_029934915.1 Desulfocapsa sp.
CTCATTTCTGGCATTACAGCACCAACTCATCCAGGTTTTCCGGGAATAGATCAGCACTCAGCAGGAAGACAGGGATGGATGCCTGCAACCAGGTGCCCTGTTTGTCTTTGATCGTAACAGGTTCCTTTTCCGGTAATAAGGTTGCACCCACTGATCTGGCAACACGTAAATAAGCGATTAGCTCTTCCAGACCAGAATCTAAAGGGTGTCTGGCAGTGAGGGACGCAATGGTCATGGGGCCATGCTCTTGTAATGTTGCAATTGTTCGTTCTGCCACGGCCCGAACCTGCACGCTGTCAAGGCAGTTGAGCATCTGCAGACTTGGTTTTGTTGAGTTGATTTGTTCTTCAACGCTCGAGCAATCCAACTTTTCATCAACCGTTTTCAGACGCATGGTTTCAGGGGAACTGATTTTTGCTGCACCAACAGGCAGTGTTAATGTTGTTGAGGTCTGCAAATCACATTCTGCCTTTTTTAATTCAACTGCTATTCGTTCAAGTTGGCTTAATAATTTGTCTACAGCAAAATTTTCCCCGGCGGCGCCACTCTCAATATAGGTACGTAAGCCTTCTTCGGTTCTCCGTCTTATCTGAAAAACTCTGTCACTCTCTCGGCTCAACTCTCTCATAAGCTGGCCTAAAAATTGTTGCTGCTGGGAACTTAATTGCCGGGCCACCGGCCGATTTAAAATGGATCGTAACTGTTCTCGAAGTTCCAGTGATCTGTCCTGGTCACAGAGTAACTGAAAAAAACCTTCAAAAGCGCTGCCAGCATCGGTTGTCGCCAGTATCGCTTCTTTTTTCATCACCGAAAGAAGGATGTCACCTCTACTTGCTCCACCCTCAATGATTTGGACTCGAAGCTCTTGATCAAGCTGGCGGATTTCATCTTCAACACGACGAAAATCACCTGTTAGAACCGAGGCCAGTTGATAGATTTCGCGTATTCGCTCTCGCTGTTCAGCCTCTGTAAGTTCAACGAGAACACCTGCCTGCAGGTTGTCAATTTCTTGCTGTATCTCAGCTTTTTTTTGCTCTAAGAGGCCGACTCGTTCCTCAACACTAGGGCTAAGCGCTACAGCAAAGTCTCGCACGGCCTCCTGGACAATTCGCAGATGGGATGCCGTTGTTCCAGTGTTACGATCATCAAGACCCAGGCAAAAGCGCAGGGCAATTTCACAGGCATCTGTTTTGGTCAGTATATCATCCATTTCCCTTAGCCAGCCTGCCTTGATCCACTGATTGAGGTATGTTCCGGCACTGGTTGCAGTTTCCCAGACACCAAGCTCGTGACAGCGAATTAATTCAGCGTCAAGAGAGATACGGGCACGACCGAAAGGTATTTCACTCTCCTCTGCAAACAAATCGGCCATAAATGCCACAATCAGAGGTGCATTGCCGGCTCTCAGCAGTCGCCAGGCTGCGCTTTTCTGATGCAGGCGTCGGTATTTTGCTTGTAAGCCTTGAAAACTCAATGTATCTCTCGCGGTATCC
>JAOZLI010000426.1 GCA_029934915.1 Desulfocapsa sp.
GAAATGCTAGTTCCGGGCTCAATGGGGCTCAGTTTTCTTGTTTAAGGTGCTCTTAAGACTACCTTGAAAGAGACGCTGCTTGTATTCAGTAGAAACTGTTGACCATCCCAGCTGCCTTTGCTTGCCTGAATTTCACCATTTAGAAGATCAAAGATCCAGAATCCCTCTCTTTTAGCCATTGTTACGCTTCCAGCACAGAAGATGGACTGCCCGGTTGGCGGAACTGTAACATGATAACATTTATGTACGTGGCCACAGAGTATCATAGCCTGCTGAAATTCTGCACATGCAGCAAGAAACGGCTCCGCATTTGTCAAACCATGCAATCGTTTGTCATACGTTCCGTCTGCAAGTAGCGGTGCATAATGAGTTATGATAAAGACCAGACGATTTGCAAGTCGTGAATCTTTTGAGAGTGCTGCTAACCCTTCAAGCTGCTTCACTGGAATTCGCCCATTGGATCGCCATGGAAGTGGATTGGGCCGTGCACTATTCACGGCAACAATGGCAATATCATCGCCAATCAACCTCACCAGCGGCCAGATTCCATCAACCTGATAATCCGGCAAATCACTGTGTAGTGTATCTCCAAACCAGTTGCGAAAACGTTCTTCCCGAAGAGCATCTGGCATATAATAATCATGATTACCAGGAACATTAACATACCCTGAAGGAGCATCCATCAATGGTCGGATAATAGTAAAGGCTGCTTCATATTCATGATCTAGCCCCAACGCAGTATAGTCACCAGTACAGATTACCAGATCCACCTGCTGTTCTTTTTTGAAACGAGCGAGCGCATCAAGTTTTAAAACCGCATCAGCAAAAAGATGCTGGCGGCGCAAGAAGAGATTCGCTCCGCCCAATGCACGCTTACTCAGCCACTTTCCAAGAGGGACATGCTGCAGTGGCGTGGGTATATGGGGGTCGCTGTAGTGGAGGATGCGCATCGGCTACCCAACTAGGCGAAAACATTACTCAGAAATTTCTCTTTATTTGCATCACAAACGTTTTTCTGTATGGGGCTTGAGGGATAATTTTTACAAATCCCTGGTCTTTCTTCATATACACCACAAGAAAAACTGCCCTTATGCTCATTTAAGAAAAAACAATATCCATTATCTTGAAATTGTAAGAAATATTCTTCAATTTCTTTACCTTTTGGATTTGTAAACACCTCAGCAGATACCCCAGTTAATTTTTCTAACGAATTTATCTCATTTTTAGATAGATCTACAAAAGGGTAATTTTTACAACATTCAGCACATTGTTTACATATTTCGGTCAAAATAATTTTCTCTATAACTTAATAAATTTTGTTTGTATTAGATATGTTTCGGGGAAACTTATTCCTTCATATCCTCTACCCTCAATTCGTGAGGGCAATTCCGCTAACAGTGTATTAGGCAGAGTGAGCCAATATGTGAATGGGCAGATTCTGTCTATTTTGAATATCTATTTAATCAACGGGATTGGATAGACCAAGCCGACGTAGCGCATGGCCTCAATAGTGCAGAAGGCATCTCGATTGTATTCTTACGTTTAGCTGTGCTGAAGATCAACTAGACTGGTTCATTTCCACCCTGAGCCAAAAGTAGCCCGACTTGGACGAATTACCCTGCCTAAGATAAGGACTTAAAGTTGTTCATCTTTCCGGGAAGGAAGATTCTCCGTTTCCGTAGCAGGATCCTGCTGTTTCTCAAGCTTGCGCTGTCTTTTTTCTTCTTTCTTTTTTTTCTTTGCTAATTCTTTCTGGCGCTTTTCATATGAATAATTTGTTCTAGCCAAGGTTCTATTCCTGTTGTCGTGTTATGTTTTGAGTAAAAGATAATTGAACAAAAAAGACCCCGCTGAACGCGAGGTCTTTTTTTATTGTCTAATCAGATATTACT
>JAOZLI010000427.1 GCA_029934915.1 Desulfocapsa sp.
AGTCTAAAAGGTGATGGCTGTGATATTGTCGGTATGACTGCTATGCCAGAAGCAGCTTTGGCAAGAGAATTGGAAATAGATTATGTGTCAATTTGTGTCAATGCTAACTGGGCAGCAGGTTTAAGTGATGAATTGATCACTATGGAGGCGATAGAAGAAAATTTGCTTATTGGTTTGGATAATGTGCGTCAGCTATTAGCAAGAGTTTTAGCCATTTTATGAGCTTGCTGAATGTTTTAAAAATAGGTGATCCTTTAGCTGAAAAACAGCTTGCGATGACAGCCAAACCTGTGACTGATTTTAAAATCAATACACTCAAAATAATTGTTGCAGATATGATAGAGACTATGAGACATTATCAGGGTGTGGGTTTGGCTGCTCCTCAAATAGGTGTATCACAACATATTATTGTTCTTGAAGTGGCAAATAATACACGTTATCCAGAAGCAGATAATATCCCATTAGATATTCTGATTAATCCTGAAATTTTAGAATTTTCAGAACAATATGAGGCTGATTGGGAAGGCTGTTTAAGTATTCCTGAGAGAAGAGAACAAATTACACGCCCAAGCAGTATCTGTTATAAGGCATTTAACCTTGCTCAGGAACAAGTGATAAAAACAGTATCAGGCTTTCATGCACGTATCATTCAGCATGAAGTGGATCATCTTAATGGAATTTTATACACCCAACACTTAGATGGTATATACTTGCAACAATAAAAAAAGCCCCAATATCTTTCAATATTAGGGCTTTTTTAACACTTGAATTCAGCTTTGATTAAGACTTTTGTTGTTCTAAAAGGCTTAACTCATCTGCTTTACTTCATTAGCTGTGTTTTGTCTACAACATCAACGTGTTCAACTTTCTTACACGTCCAAGTTTGTGTTGCCTTGTCGTAAGTTGAGTTAACGAAACATTTCCAGTTTTCTTCGTCAACGATGTTGAAGTCCATGCGGTAGTAGAAGCCAGGGTAACGTGATTCTTCACGGAACTGGATGTGCTTCATGTGCGCTTCTGCGGTTAGGATGCGGTGGTAGTTTTCCCATGCACGTAGGAGTTCGTGTAGGTCTTTGGCACGCATTTTCTTGGCATCTTCTTTTAGCATGCCTAGTTTGTGCTCTGCTACGTCTAGCATCTTCGCATTGGTTTGGTACATGGTGGCAACACCTGCTACGTACTCATCCATCATCTTCTGTAAACGGAACTGAAGCATTCTGGGTGTGATGTAGTTAGGGTTCACGTCGATTGCTGTGGAGTAATCTTTGTGCTCTAAGTAGGTGCGAACAGGTGCGTAAATGTCTGATGTCAGCTCTTCTACGGAAGTGTCTAGCTCTGGTGTCCAGTCTTTGTTGTCTAGTACGTATTGTACCATTGCTTTTGCTGCAAGACGACCTTCAGCGTGTGAACCTGAAGAGAATTTGTGTCCTGATGCTCCCACACCGTCGGCTGCTGTAAATAGGCCTTTGATGGTGGTCATTGAACGGTAGCCCCAGCTCCATGACTCAGGTGCGCCTAGGTCAGTAGGTCCTGATACCCAGATTCCACAACAGCCTGAGTGTGAACCGAGTAGGTAGGGTTCTGTCGGCATGAGTTCGGAGTTGGTTTTTTCTGGTTCGATGTTTTCGCCAGCCCATACGCCTGCTTGTCCAATACACATGTCTAGGAAATCTTCCCACGCTTCTGCTTCCAGATGCTTGATTTCTTTGGGTGTCATGGTTTTGGCTAGGTCGCCTAATGCGGTGACGGTGTCCATGTAGATTGGACCACGTCCTTCACGCATTTCTTTCATCATTAGGTGGTTACGTAAACAAGAAGCAGGTACTTTAGCCAATCCGTAAGGAGGGTAGTCGTTTAGGAGTTCTTTGTTTTTGTCCATGTAGACTTCG
>JAOZLI010000428.1 GCA_029934915.1 Desulfocapsa sp.
TTGGGCAACCTCTTTGGCAAAAGAGGGCCCTGAAAGCACAGAAAGGGTTATATTTCGTGTTTTCAGCTTCTCCCCAAGGCAATCACTCATAACTTGGGTCATGGTCATTAGAGAGCTGTTTTCGATGCCCTTCACAGCGGACACTATAAAAACGTTTTCTTTTAGATGAGGAATCAGTTGTTCAAAAACGGCACGATAGCCGTGGGAGGGAACAACCATGCAGATAACTTCTGCATCAGTAACTGCTTTTTCAAGATCATCTGTTAACTCAAGAGAGGAAGGAAACAAAAAACCTGATAAATATTTTTTATTCTCCCTGTCCTGTGCAAGGGCTTTCTGATGTTCTTTATTATGCCCCCAAAGTACGGTACGGATTCCTTTTCCAGAAAGAACACCAGCAATAGCTGTTCCCCAGGAACCCGCTCCGATAACTGCAACTTTGTTCACCTGTTCTTGATTGTTACTCATCTTGATTTTGTGGTGGGGTTTCCTGTCCTTCTTCAACCTCAGATTCATCAACATCCTCAGTATCATCAGGGGCGACCCTATCCATAGCGACCACCTTTTCGTTATCTGCAAGTTTGATAAGACCTACACCCTGTGTTGTCCGGCCTATAACGCGCACATTACCCATGGGCATACGAATCATTTTTCCTGAATTTGCTATAAGCATAACTTCGGATTCATCATCCACCTGCATACCACCAACTACCTTTCCATTTCGTTCACTGGCTTTAATGGCAATGATACCAAGACCACCACGCCTCTGAACACGATAATCAGCCACAGGGCTACGTTTTCCATAACCATTTTCAGTGACGGTTAGCAGCGAATTATCAGAATCGATAACAACAGAACCAACAACCGCATCACCTTCCTTCAAACGAATTCCACGAACACCAGCAGCAGTTCGTCCCATACAACGTACATCACTCTCATGGAAATGAATAGATGCACCATTTTTGGAAAGTAAGAATACGGTATCATCACCCTTTAAAATATGGGCTGAAATGATTTCATCACCTTCATTAATGGTAAGTGCTTTCTTTCCACGTTTAAGGGGTTTCACAAATTCCTGAAGACTTGTTTTCTTCACTCGACCGAGGCGTGTAACCATCAAAATGGTATTGTTATTTTCCTCTTTGCCAAGATCAGCAATGGGGAGAATGGCCGCCACTTTTTCACCTTCTGAAAGTTCCAGAAGATTGACAATGGCCTTTCCTCTGGCTGTACGACCGGCCAGCGGTAACTGATAGACTTTACGCCAGAATACTTTTCCAAGACTAGTAAAGAAGAGGAATGTATCATGGGTACTCGCAACAAAGAGATTTGAAACAAAATCTTCCTCGATATTTTTGACACCCACAACACCTTTTCCACCACGTCTCTGGGAACGATAGATGGAAACAGAATTGCGTTTTATATATCCGGTATGGGTGACAGTCACAGCCATATCTTCCTGAGTAATCATATCTTCAGGTAATATTTCATCAACGGCATCTATTATTTCTGTTCGTCTTTCATCGCCGTATGTTTCTCTGATTTCGATAAATTCGTCACGAATAATCTTCATAACAAGTTTTTCATCACCAAGAATTTCTCTGAGTTTGGCTATTACTGCCATTATCTCATCGTATTCTCGAATAATTTTTTCTCGTTCAAGACCGGTTAAGCGTTGCAGACGCATATCCAGGATAGATTGAGCCTGAATTTCGGAGAGATCAAAACGGCTTATCAATTCTGCTTTAGCAGCAGCTGGATTTGCAGAAGCCTTTATCAACTCGACCACTTCATCAAGATTAGAAATAGCAATCTTTAATCCTTCGAGAAGATGTGCTTTTTCCTCTGCTTTTCGGAGTTCAAAGGCGGTACGACGATAAACAA
>JAOZLI010000429.1 GCA_029934915.1 Desulfocapsa sp.
AATGAGTGGACACGGACATCATAAACCACCCGAAGAAGATCATACAATCTACATCAAAGTTGGAGTCTTCTTTGTTTGTGTTATCGTAAGTTTATTTGTGATTGCACTGATTAACTAGTCACACATTTCAGTACGTTTTTTTAAGCCGTCAGAGGTCTTACTTCTGACGGCTTTTTTTGTGTTTACAGGATAACAAACATGGCCAACAAGAAATTTTACGCAATTGCCAAAGGCATAAAACCAGGCATATATACAAGCTGGCCGGAAGCCGAGGCGCAGGTTAAAGGCTATGGTGGTGCAAAATTTAAGGGATTTCCAAGCCGTGAAGAGGCTGAAATGTGGATGAAAAATCCAGGTACACCCTCAAAAAAATCAAACAGTCCTAAAAAGAGCAGTCCCAAAAAAACATTTACCAAACCGGTACTTGCTGATAACTGCATAGAAATCTATACCGATGGCGGGGCGATTAATAATCCTGGTCCCGGTGGTTACGGTGTTGTGATGATCATTGATGATCAAATGAAAGAGTTAAGTGGCGGGTATACACATACAACCAATAATAGAATGGAGCTTATGGCCTGTCTCAAGGGCTTAGCTGCTTTGCCGGTAAGAAACAGACCCGTGGCTCTGTTTTCTGATTCCAGCTACGTGGTCAATGGTTTCAGCAAAGGATGGGCCAGGGGATGGCGCAAACGAGGCTGGGTAAAATCCGATGGAAATCCTGCTGTGAATCCAGATCTCTGGGAGCAGTTACTTGATATCACCGAGGGATTGAAAATACAGTTTCACTGGGTCAAAGGGCATGCGGGACATCCGTTAAATGAACGGTGTGATCAGCTTGCAGTGCAGAGTGCCAGGGGCGGTGATTTGATTACAGATGATGGATATCTTGGTGGGTGAGGTGAGTTATTAAAAGAGAATGTCGAATATCGAACAGGGAATGTCGAATGATGAAGTAAAGAACAACAACGTAACTGCTGTTATACTTCGACATTCGACATTCCTTGTTCGATATTCGATATTCGATATTACCCAATCATATATTGCCAAGAAGATACTGCACAATAGAAACAGCACCAATATTAGCAGTTTCAGCTTTCAAAATCCTGGAACCAAGAGATAAGACCTGAAAATCTTCTTTCCGGGCTGCGGCAACTTCTTCCATCGGAAATCCACCTTCAGGGCCAAAAACAATTTGTACCCCAGTGGCTTCTTGCGTCACAGGAAGTGTGTGCAGGTTGTTCGTTTGCTCTTCTTCCCAGAATAGAACCTTCTGTACTCCGGGTTCATATTCTTCAAGCATCTCGTTAAAGGATAATAGCGGCTTGAGGGTCATAACCCAGGGCGTTCCACACTGTTTACAGGCCTCTTCTATAACGCGTTGCCAGCGATCATATTTCTTTGTTATTTTTGAGAGTTCTTTCTTCTTCAGCTGGCATCGCTCACTGTAAAAGGGCGTGAATTCCGTTACACCAAGTTCGGTACATTTCTGTACCAGTAATTCCATTTTCTGGCCTTTAAGTAAACTCTGGCAAACCCGTAAGGGAATTGCATCCTGAGGGGTGTGGTGTGAAGCAAGAATACGTAATTTCACCAGTTTACCCAATTCCATAATTTCTGCATCATGGATATTACCTCTTCCATCAAGTAATTGTATTGAGGTACCGGCAGGCAGACGCAGTACACGCTGCAGATGATGGGATTCCTCTCTTGAGAGGAATATTTCGTCTGAGACGGTGTTTTCAGGGTCTATAAAAAATCGGCGCATGACTATATAATTCCATAAACCGGATAGAATCGCAAAAGAAAAGCACTGGAAAGTCAGGAAAAATTTGCCTTCCAGGATAGAAAACGATAGCATAAGATAATACGAAACCATC
>JAOZLI010000154.1 GCA_029934915.1 Desulfocapsa sp.
AAGGAAAAAACTTCAAGCGGTCGTCTTTTATTCCGATCGACATTCGACATTCCTTGTTCGACATTCGATATTCTCTTTTTAAAACCCTAACCAGCAGTCTCTATCTTTTCCCGAAGTCTCGTTCGCTGTTCCTGTAAACAAAAGGAGATTATATCGTCACGCTGCTTAGGGGTTAAGCTGTCAAAGTGGAAAGCAACCTGGAAACGACCCTTTCTCAGGCGTTTCTTTCGTACGACATGGCCCAGGCAGGATACCGATGTCTTCCCGTCTGCAAGCGTTAAGGTTATATCGATTTTATGATTATTTTTAGGAGCTTCTGGTAGCAGTGCGAGTATTCCGCTACCTGACATGTCAAGGGTGCGACCTGTGATCATCCATGATTGATTTACACCATCCTTGGGTGGTGGGTCGTAGCTGGCAATCAGTGTGACACTGGTATCCACCCTGAAATATTCACGCAGGCTTTCAAGCTTGATGCTTTGTTTTGCCACAAGTTCCAGGGTACGGTCATCTCTGATCTTAACAACTTGAGCGCTAAATGAGACTGGATCTTTTGCAGCCCTGATGGTGACGGGACAGGTTGTTTTAGTGTCGATATTAGCAGGTAGTTTTTTTGGTGGAAAAGCCAGGAAAAATCCAGGGGCATGCGACTCCTTATAGATGCAGTTAAGGCGTACGTTTTTCCCATCTGTGCAGGTAATGTCAATCTGGCTTGATTCGCTGTCAACCAGGTTTTTAATTATATCTGTAATTGCTGCTGTCACTAAAACGCTCCCGTACCGTTTTTGATCTTTACCTTTAAACGAAGGAGTCGACGCTGTGCAATAAGACAGCAGCCAATAATGGAGTCACGGTCTTCGTCATCGATATCATCGAAATGATATGCGGCATCCCAGAGTTTTTCAGTAAGTTGTGTTATTCGAACGGGGGAGGCCAGGATGCTGACAATACAGGGCACAGCTGTGGGCAGGGACAGTTCGACCCGGATTTGTTTGTTTTCAGGAGGAGGGGATGTGAAACTTGCGCGTAAACCGGAACCACTTAAATCAACGGTGGTACCCGTTAGTTTCCATTTCGACTCTTCGGTACCAAACGCTTCCGGGACAACGGATCGTAAAAGGATGGGGAGCGTGCAGTCTACCCGAAAAAATTCACGCATCTGCTCATGACTGATGGTTTTTTGTACAACCATGTCAAGGGTTTGACCGTTCAGTATTTCTATTATATTTGCTTCAATGGAAGCAATCTGGCCTGCAAGATCAATGGTGATAATAACAGACGCATTGTTATCAATACGATCCACTGGCAGGGTGCCAGGAGTGAAAATGAGTGAAAAGTGAGGTGCTTTTGTTTTTTGCAAAACACAGCTAACCCGTAGTCTTTCTTCGGTATCTATCACAGGGAGGAAGACCCTGACCGGTTTGTTTTCTGGGATTTTGTCTATAAAATCATTATGTTCAGACACTAACTGCCTCCGCTTGCGCAAGATGGAAAATATTTACTATGATTCACGTAGGTTATTTTATCATCAATAAAACCTGCTGGCAAGAAAGCTGCAAAAAAATATTCACTGAAACCTCAGTGGCTGCCCTTTTCAATTGGAGTTGATTTGTGGTGGATTCGCGTGTATCTATAAGTAAATAATTAAATTGTAAAGGCTTTCAATCTATGAATATCATACTTCTTGAAAAAAATGAAGTAAGTCAGGATCATGTCCTGTTAGACGATCACCGCGCCAAACATATTGTAAAAGTGTTAAAGAGTCAGGTGGGTGATGTGCTGCGCATTGGAATGCTTGATGGGGACGTGGGAGAGGGACGGGTTGAATCTCTCCAGCCCAAATTTCCATTTGCAGTGGAGCTTAGCGTTACATTGACTGTGAGTCCTTTGTCGTCTCCTGTCATAGATCTGTTACTGGCTTTACCCCGTCCTATTATGCTTAAACGTATCCTTAGTCAGGTGACAAGCCTTGGCGTTGGCAGGATTTATATCATAAATGCAAACCGGGTGGAAAAAAGTTTTTGGGAGGCTGGGATTCTTGAACCTGATGAGTACAGGTCTCATTTAATTCAGGGGCTGGAGCAGGCCGTTGATACCCGCTTGCCGGATATTCAGATAAGGCAACGTTTTCGACCATTTATTGAAGACGAGTTTCCGCAAATAGCCAGGGACTACGAGCATCTTTTACTGGCGCATCCAGACGGAAAAGGGTCGCTTGCGAAATCCATGGGGGATGCTGCCGGGCGTGTTTTGTATGCAGTGGGCCCGGAGGGTGGCTGGGTTGATTTTGAGGTGGAGAAATTCAGCCAGCGAGGTATGCAGACCTTTTCCATGGGAGAGCGAATCCTCAAGGTAGATACAGCAACAATAGCAATTCATAGCAGAATTATGCAGCAATTCGAGAGGAACGGTTGTGCAGGATAGGGATAAAACAGAGCGGCGAACGATCGCAGAAGAAAGAAGAGGGGAGACTGACAGGCGGTTAGTTAATGAACGTCGGTTTGATTTTCGTGAGGCTCATCCACCCGCTAGACGTTCTGTCAAAGCATGGATGCGATCTCTTACCAATGCAAGGTTGGGAGTCGATCGTCGTAAGAAAGAAGATCGACGAATCTTTGACAAGCGAAGATCCCAGGATTTACGATCGCTGCTTACTCCTGAAGAACTTGCTGATCTTTTGAAATAGTACAGGCCTTCTTGCGTCTAACGCGTAGTATGATTCCCTCGGTAGCGTAGACAAACAAGCCCAGCCAGACCAGAGCAAATCCCGCCATCTGTTGCCGCGGAAATGCTTCATTAAAAACAAATACGCCTATGCATAACTGGAGCGTGGGTGCCAGATATTGGACGATTCCCAGGGTGGAAAGTGGGATTCTGTGTGCCGCATAGCCAAAGAGCAAAAGTGGTAGTGATGTTATGATCCCTGTTCCTGCAAGAAGAAGTCTTCCCGATGTGTCCTGATGCACAAAATCCGATTGTCCATGCAGGGAAAGATAGAGTAAAATAATAAGAGCCGGAATGGCAAGCATGGACGTTTCCAGGCAGAGCCCCTCAAGGGAAGGCATAGGGATTATTTTTCGAAGCAGGCCATAAAATCCAAAACTAAACGCCAGAATGAGTGCAATCCAGGGGAATTCCCCGTAAAAGAAGGTGAGATAACAGACACCCGACAGGGCAAACAGCACTGCAATCCATTGACCGATTCGTAAGCGTTCCTTTAAGAAGATCATGCCGAGAAGGACATTGACCAGTGGGTTAATATAATAGCCAAGACTGGACTCAATGATAAAATCACAGTTAACCGCCCATATATAAGTGATCCAGTTGATGGAGATCAGGACAGATGTCAAAACAAAGGGTAGGACGACTTTTTTGTCCCGCAGGCTATGAAGCAATTTTCCCGCTTTTTTACTTATTAGCAGTAGTAAAAGAGTTGCCACAACCGACCATAAAATCCTGTGACTGAGGATCTCGATTGGAGTTGCAGAGCCAAGTGCCTTTAGATAGAGGGGGAGGAAACCCCATATTGTAAATGCGGCTACTGCGGCAAGAAGGCCTTTCGTGTTTTCCTGCATTGTCTGTTGCTTTCCGTTTTATAAATGTATTGTGATTGTTCTGGTCTAAAATTCTCTTGACTTCTAAACTGATAATAGCAGAAAATATCAAAGGAATTTACAATTTATGATGTTGTGCGACAGGTAATTCATTTTGTTTGGGTATATTTAGCTTTTTTATTCCTATTTGGGACTCAATTGATGAAATTTTCGGATAAACTTTCTTTAATTATTGCGACCACCGGCATAAGTGTTTTGATCCTGTTCTCTTATGTAACATACAGAGTGAACGATAACACTCTTATGAAAATTCAGCTTCTATATAGCCAATCTATTGCCACTGAAATTGCTGAAGACATCGATCATATTCTGGCTGAAAAGGTAAAAACGGCCCTGACTCTTGCTAATACTTCAAGCATAATAGATGCCTTACTTGCCAGCAACCTCTCTTACGCTGCGATGTCAGATGATAAAAGAAGTGAAACCATAGCACACCGTAATCACACTTGGAAATCCATAACGGACCCCGCTGATCAGTATATTTTAAAATTCACAGATAACGCAGTGGCACATGCTTTACAAAAGCAACAGGAGATCCTGCCGGGGGAATATGGAGAAATCTTTCTGACCAATAAATTTGGCACCCTGGTCGCATCCACAGCAAAATTGTCAACCTTTGCTCATGGTCATAAATACTGGTGGTTGGGGGCCTATAATAACGGTGAAGGGGGAATTTTTTTTGATGATCGAGGCTATGATGACAGTGTTGGCGGCTATGTTCTTGGGCTTGTTGTTCCCATTAAAAAAGAAACAGAAATAATTGGGATATTGAAATGTAATCTTAATCTCATCGGTAATATCAGTGAGTTACTCTCCATTGCAGAGGACTCATCCATTGGCAGATTTAAATTGATTCGCTCCGGTGGTATGGTTGTCTTTGAAGAAGGTGTTGAACCGTTGAGCACAAGGATTTCTGATCCGCTAATTACGCATATAAAAAGAAAAAATAGTGACTCAATAGTTATTACTGATCGTGATCAGAAGGCTCTTGTGGGACTTGCAGAAATTCAATTAACGGCCGGGGGAAAGGAATATGGTTTCGGAGGATCATTTGAATCTGTTGATCATAAAAAAGGAAATACGGGAGAGTCCTGGTATGTTCTTTGCTTTCGGCCGCTTGACGAAGTTCGGGCCCCCATTATTCAATCGTTTAAGGCGCTTGTTGCCATAGGTCTTACTCTGGTTCTTGTGTTGGCATTTGTCTCTTTTCGGGTAGGACGAAAAATTGCTACTCCACTTGCAATATTGAACAAAGCCACCGAAAAGATAGGTGAGGGTAATTTTGAATATAGAGTGACAATAGAAGGGCAGGATGAATTTGGTAAGTTGGCTCACTCCTTTAATCATATGACCAAAACACTTCAACAAACCACCACGAGTATTAAACGCTTGGAAGAAAGCGAAGAACGATGGCAATTTGCTCTGGATGGCAGTCGTGACGGCGTATGGGATTGGAACCCGATAAGTGATACGGTGTATTTCTCCAACAACTGGAAAGAGATGCTTGGTTACAGTGGGAGCGAAATTTCAGATACATTGGAAGAGTGGGATAAACGTGTTCATCCAGATGATAAAAAACAATGTTATCTTGATTTAAACAGGCATCTCAACGGCGAGACTCTATTCTATGAAAATGAGCATCGGCTGTTGTGTAAAGACGGCAAGTATAAATGGATCCTTGATCGTGGAAAGGTTATGGCCTGGTCGGAAGAGAACAAACCTCTGCGGGTGATTGGTACGCATACCGATATCAGTGAGCGAAAGCTGGCCGAGAAAGAAAAAGAGAAATTGATCACTCAACTGAACCAGGCCCAGAAAATGGAGGCCATTGGTACTCTGGCTGGAGGGATTGCACATGATTTTAACAATATTCTCAGTGCAATTCTCGGGTATAGCGAAATGGCAAGGGAGGCGTTGTCACCAGACAGTCAACCCGACCAGGATATTCAGGAAGTGATCACGGCAGGAATGCGAGCCAAGGATCTGGTACAGCAAATCCTCACCTTCAGTCGTCAGACAGAACGCGAGCTTATTCAGATTCAGATCCAATATCTTGTAAAAGAGGCTATTAAATTATTGAGACCTACCATTCCGTCCACCATAGAGTTACGGCAAAATATTCACAGTGGCTGCGGTTCTGTTTTTGCCGATCCCACACAGATTAATCAAATAATCATGAATCTCTGTACCAATGCCAGTCATGCCATGGGAGACGATACCGGTGTGTTGTATCTCGCTGTGGAACCCATTGCAGTGGAGCCAGGTGATACAGATTATGATGATCCTTTTGATGTTTTGGCCGGTCGTTATGTGCGGCTAACGGTGAGTGATACAGGCCATGGCATGAGTCGTGATGTTATGGACAGGATGTTTGATCCGTTTTTTACCACAAAGGGCGTTGGTGAAGGAACCGGCCTGGGGCTAGCCGTTATCCACGGTATCGTTAGAAGCTATGATGGTTTTATTAAGGTTAACAGTGAATTGGGGCAGGGGACAACCTTTCAAATTTATCTGCCGGAACTCGAACATAGTCATCAGGCAGAGGTCGTCGTGCAAGCAGATGAGCGCAGTCATGGCCAGGAGCATATACTCGTTGTTGATGATGAAGAGATTCTTGCAAATATGGTAGAACGAATGCTTGTCAGCGTGGGATATACCGTTACCTGTTGTACAGACAGCAGGTTGGCCTTGGATCTGTTCAAAGCTGAACCCGATAAGTTTGATTTGATTCTGACAGATATGGCCATGCCGAACATGTCTGGTAAGGTATTAACCCAAAAAATATTAGCCATCCGGCCAGATGCTGTCATTGTCATCTGTACAGGGTTCAGTAATAGTCTTGATGAAGATGATGTT